>DASTSZ010000140.1:0-9953 GCA_035760425.1 Candidatus Eiseniibacteriota bacterium
TGCTCGAGCGACGCGGGATGGTGGTCGCCACCGAGGGAAATTTGAGCGCGCGGTTCGATCTCACTTCGATCGTCATCACGCGGCGCGGGCGGCGAAAGGGGGAACTGACGCCGCGCGATTTCGTGGAGATGGCCCTCATCGAGCCTGAGGACTCGCCGTCGCGCGCGGCGGCCTCGACGGAGCACCGCGTGCACCTCGCCGCCTACGGCGCGCGCGACGACGTCGAAGCGGTGGTCCACGGGCATCCGGTGGCGCTCACGGCCTTCGGGCTGCGGGGCGAACTCCCGAATTTCGCCGCGTTCGACGAAGCGCGCGCCTTCATCGGGCCGATCGCGCTCGTGCCCTATCACCCGTCGGGCAGCGAGGCGCTGGCGAACGCCGTCGGCCTCGCGCTCATGGGCGAAGGCTCCGCGCGGAAGACCGTGGTGCCGGGCGTCCCCGCGCTCGCGCCGCTCGGCGCGCCGAATCTCATCCTCCTGCGAAACCACGGCGCCCTGACCGTGGGCGACACCGTCGACGAGGCGCTCTCGCGCCTGGAAGTCGCCGAGCACCTCGCCACGACGCTGCTACTGTCGGAGCGGACGAAGCTCTAGCGGACTCCTAGTAACCGCGCTCCACGACGGTGAAGTCGGCCACCGGCCCCGTCTCGTCGAGCACCAGGGCGTACTCGCCCGGCTGGAGCGACTTCTTGGGCCGCAGTTCCCACACACCGTCCGAGACCTTCGTCACTTCCACTTCCGTGCCCCGCTGAAAGACGGTCGGGCCGTTGCCGACTTGGACGGGCGTGCGGCGCATCATCTCCATCACCTCGAATTGCGCCAACCGCACGCGGCGCGCCATCCACTCCTCGGCCTCGAAGCGGAATCGCGGGCGCGCGATCGTGAGGGCGAGTTCGCTCACGGGGCCCGAGAGTACGTAGTACGTCTTCGGACCGCCCAGGTCGGCCTTGAAGCGCGCGACAGGCGTCGCGCCGCCGCCGGGGCCATTGACGGAACCGGTCATCAATTCCATCGCCTTCCACGACGAGCCATCGTCGTAGGCGACCTGCTTCAGGGAATGATTTTCCGCTGTGTCGGCCGAGGCGACGTCCCGCGGCGAGATTGCGACAAGCACGCCGGCGAGTAGGAAGAACGACGACACGGCTCGAAAACTACGAATCGCTTCCTGCATCGCTTGCACTCCCCTCGAATGGTGTTTCGCCGTCGAGACCGCCCCCCGACCTCGTCCGGACACGACTTAGGCACAACCACCCGAAACATTGCAGGGGATATGCCACCCCGGCTATTCCCCGATGATCTTGATCAGCACGCGTTTCGCACGTTTCCCGTCGAACTCCCCGTAGAAGATCTGCTCCCACGGGCCGAAATCGAGTTTTCCCGCCGTGACCGCCACGACCACTTCGCGACCCATGATCTGGCGTTTGTGATGGGCGTCGGCGTTGTCCTCGCCGGTGCGGTTGTGATGGTAGCGGGCGGGGCTCGCGTCGAAGGGCGCCAGGTGCTCGAGCCAGCGCTTGTAGTCCTCGTGGAGGCCCGGCTCGTCGTCGTTGATGAAGACGCTCGCCGTGATGTGCATGGCGTTCACGAGGCAGAGCCCTTCGCGAATGCCGCTCTCGTGGAGCGCACCGTTCACCTCGCCGGTGATGTTCACGAAGTCCATGCGGGTCGGGATGTTCAGGGTCAGGGTCTTCCGGAAGTGTTTCATGGCGTCACTCCAGGGGAGAGCGCCGCTGCGCCGCGGTTCGGCGGCGGGCGAGCGCCTCCTGCATGAGGTCGAGCGTGGCGATCGTCCGCTGGCACCAGGCGGCGGTGGCTTCGGACTGCTTCTCCACGTACTCCAGGGTCATCATCCAGAAGCGGAGGCTCCGATTGTGCTGAGGACCCCGCGGAAGCTGCTCCTTCATCCGGCGAACGTGCCGCAGGCGCTCGGTCTCCTCGGCGAGGAGCGCGCGCGTCCAGACGGCCGGCGCGTCGACGCCGTCCCGGTCCATGAAGAAGAGCTTCAAGAGAAGTTCGTTCCGCGGCGGCGTCGCGCGCGGCGGCTCGGCGAGCCAGCGCCGAAGCGTGTCGCGTCCCTTCGGGGTGATCTCGTAGACGAAGCGCGCCGGGCCGCGAGGGCGCCGCGCCGCGTGGCGACGCGCGAGTCCCTTCTTCGAGAGTTCCCGGAGCGCGGGGTAGATCTGCCCGTAGGACTCGTTCCAGAACGCGCCGATGCTCTCCGCGAGCTCGCGGCGGATTTCGTAGCCGGAGCGGGGGCCGAGGCTCAGCATCCCGAGCACGGCGTAGTGCGAGGACTTGGGAATGGGCACGATGGAAGTATATATCTGGTAGATATATCAACGCGCTCGAATTGGGCGTCGGAGTGGCCCGCGCGCGTCGTAACGCGCTGTCCGGTTGTGGCTTAGCTGGCGTCGTGGAAACATTGACGAAAACCCCGACGCGCCCCTATCGTCCCTCATGCCGAACGAGAAGCGCGCGGCCGGCTCCGCCGGCGCGATCACCTACAGCGACGACCCCGGGCGCGTGAACATCGCGCAGCTCCTCGCGCTCTACCACGTCACCTACTGGGCGAAGGGCCGCACCGCCGCGCAAGTCGAACGCGCGCTCCAGTACTCGCGCCCCGTCCTCACCGCGTGGGACGGCGACCGGATGGTCGGTTTCACGCGCGTCATCTCCGATCTCACCTATCGCGCGACGATCTGGGACGTCATCGTTGCCGACTCGCACCAGAAGCGCGGCATCGGCCGCGAACTCATGCGGAAAGTCCTGGATCACCCCGACCTGAAGACCGTGACGATGTTCCTTCTCCTGACGAAGGACCGGCAGGAGTTCTACAGGCATCTCGGATTCACCGTCGAAAGCGAAATGTCGATGATGCTCCGGCGCTAGCCGGCCGGCGGGGCGGTTTCCCCGTGCGACCCCCAGCGAAAGGACCCCGGTAGGATGGAAAGTCTCAAGACCGCCAAGGACGTCGTGAAATTCTGCGAGGACCGCGACGTCGAACTGATTCAGCTCTGGTTCGTCGACATTCTCGGCCAGTTGAAGGCCGTGTCGATCACGCGCCACGAGCTCGCCACCGCGCTCGCTGAAGGCGCCGGCATCGACGGCTCCTCGGTTGAAGGTTTCGCGCGCATCTATGAGAGCGATCTCATCGCGATGCCGGATGTCTCCACGTTCCAGCTTCTGCCCTGGAAGGTGAACGACGAGCCGGTGGGCCGCCTCATCTGCGACGTGCTCAATCCGGACGGCTCCCCCTACGCGGGCGACCCGCGCGGCGTCCTGAAGCGCCTCGTGAAGAAGCTCGACAAGCAGGGCATGACGGCCTACCTCGGACCGGAACTCGAGTACTTCTACTTCAAGAGCAACAAGGACCGCACCCTTCTCGACACCGCCGGCTACTTCGATCAGGTCCCGGACGACATCGGCACCGAGCTTCGCAGCCGCACCGTCGAGGCGCTCCAGGCGATGGAGATCCAGGTCGAGGCGGCGCACCACGAAGTGGCGCACAGCCAGCACGAGATCGACCTCCGCTATTCGGAGGCGCTCAAGATGGCCGACCAGACGATCACCTACCGCTACGTGGTGAAGGAGATGGCGCGGCAGGGCGGCTACTACGCCTCGTTCATGCCGAAGCCGGTCTACGGGCAGAACGGAAGCGGGATGCACGTCCACCAGTCGCTCTTCAAGGCGGGGAAGAATCTCTTCCACGACGCGAAGGACAAGCAGCACCTTTCGAAGACGGCGCGCGCGTACCTCGCCGGGCTTTTGAAGCACATGCGCGAGATCGCCGCCGTGACGAACCAGTGGGTGAACTCCTACAAGCGGCTCGTCCCCGGCTTCGAGGCCCCGGTCTACATCGCCTGGGCGCAGCGGAACCGCTCGGCCCTCATCCGGATTCCGATCTACAAGCCCGGCAAGGAGAAGGCGACGCGCATCGAACTCCGCTGCCCGGATCCGGCGTGCAATCCCTATCTCGCGTTCTCGGTCATGCTGGCGGCCGGCCTTCGCGGCGTCGAGGAGGGCTACACGCTCCGCCCGGCCGTCGAGGAGGACATCTACGAGATGAACGCCGACGAGCGGAAGAAGCACGGCATCGAGTCGCTTCCCGGCAGCCTCAGCGACGCCGTCGACGCGCTCGAGAAGTCGAAGCTGGTCCGCGACACGTTGGGCGAGCACGTCTTCGAGAAGTTCGTGGTGAACAAGCGGATCGAGTGGGACAACTACCGCACGCAGGTCACGGACTACGAATTGGACGCCTATTACCCGATTCTCTAGTCGGCGTTTCGCATCCTAAGAATGACGAGCCCGGTGGCCGCAAGGCGCCGGGCTCTCTTTCTTCGCCTCGGCCCCCGCGCCCGGGCGCCGCGGGACCGAAAAAGTTGCGTACGGACCGCCGATTCCGGGGTTGAAGGGGCTGCGGCGTCGCCCTTGACGCCCGCGAAGGGGGGTCGGTACTGTCTTCGGGCGATCGAGGCCCCGTTCGGCCCCTAGCCACCGTACTCAAGGAGCCCTGAAACCCATGAGCCACCTGCGAAACATCTCCCGCGCGCTCGCGCCCGGCGCGTTCGTCCTGATCCTGGCCCTCGCCGGCTGCGGCGGCGGCGGCGGTTCGAAAACCGCCTCGGATGCCACGCCCGCCGAACCCGCCGGAAAGGGCGAGGTCGGCACCCAGGCCCCGGCCTTCGAACTCGCCGACCTGAACGGAGAGAAGGTGTCCAGTTCGACGCTGACAGGGAAGGTCGTCATCCTCGACTTCTGGGCCACCTGGTGCCCGCCCTGCAAGGCGGAGGTCCCGCACTTCGTGGCGCTCCAGGAGAAGTACGGCTCGCAGGGCCTCGCGATCGTCGGCCTCTCGCTCGACGCGGGCGGCGCAGCCGACGTCGCGCCCTTCGCCAAGGAGTACAAGGTCAACTACACGATGCTCGTCGGCGCCGACGACGTGGCGAAAGCGTACGGCGGCATCAACTCCATCCCGACCACGTTCGTCATCGATCGACAGGGCAAGATCGTGAAGCGCTTCGTGGGATTCATCGCGCCCGAGGTCTTCGAGGAGACGATCGCTCCGCTCCTGGCGGCCACCTCCTAGCATGTTCGAAGCCGAAGCGTCCCAGGTCTCCATCTTCGCCGCGTTCCTCGCCGGGCTCGTGTCGTTCGCGTCGCCCTGCGTGCTGCCGCTCGTGCCGTCGTACATCACGTTCATCACGGGCGTCTCGTTCGACGAACTGACGACCGAGGACAAGACGGGGCGCATCCGCCGCCTCACGATCCTCCACTCGCTCGCGTTCATCCTCGGCTTCTCGCTCGTCTTCATCGCCCTCGGCGCCACGGCCACGGCGGCGGGCAAGTTCCTTCGCGAGTACCAGGATCTCCTGCGGCAGGTGGGCGGCGTCCTCATCATCCTCTTCGGCCTCTACCTGACGGGCGTGCTGAAGATCGCGGCGCTGTCGCGCGAGGCGAAGTTCCGCATGACGTCGAAACCTCTCGGGCTCTTCGGCTCGGTCTTGGTGGGAATCACGTTCGCGGCGGGATGGACGCCCTGCATCGGACCGATCCTCGCGTCGATCCTTCTCTACGCGAGCACCTCGGAGAAGACGGGCACCGGCATTCTCCTCCTCAGCGTCTATTCGCTCGGGCTCGGCGTGCCCTTCTTCCTCGCCTCGCTCGGCATGAACTCGTTCCTGGCCGCCTCGAAGAAGCTCCGCTCGTCGCTTCGCACCATCGAAGTCGTGAGCGGCGTCATTCTCATCGTCTTCGGAATCGCGCTCGTCACGAACGTCTTCCGCTACTTCGTCTCCTTCCTCTCGCGGTACCTACCGGCGCTGGGCTAGCGCCCCCGAACGTCTCACGGCGCTGAGCGCAACGCCTCACGCCCGCTTCGCGACTCCGGCTAAATATCCTCTCGCCGCCTGCCGAAACCTCCTACAGCAGGGGGGACAGGGAAGGGAACCCCCGGCGCGTTCCCTTCTTCACCCGTAACCCCCAGGCGCGGAGGCGATTGCCTTCGAGCCGACCGAGGCGATGGCGACCGAGACGAAGCGCACCAAGCAGACACCGACACCCGCCGCCGCACCCACCGAGGCTCGGAATCTTCCGAGCGCGCTGGAGTTGATCCGCGGCTTGAACGATGTCGCCCGCTCCCTCGAGCCGTTCCACGAGGGCACCTCGTCGCTGGAGCACGTCGCGACCGGCGTCGACCGCTTGCTCGACCCCGACGGCGTCGCCATCCTCACGCGCGTGCGCCCCGGCGAGTACGTCTTCCGCCACGTGCAGGGCGTCCTCCACGAATGGGCCGACTTCACGATCGCCGGCCCCTCCTGCGACCTCCTCGACGAACTCCTGCGCCGCGACCAGGTGGTCCTCTTCCATCGCCGACAGAAGACGCCCTGGGCGCGCGAGTTCCTCTTCGCGGCGGGCATGACGGGCGGCGCGCTGGCGCCGATCCGGGCGCACGGCGAGCCGATCGGCGCGCTCCTTCTCAATCATGCGACGCCGTTTCGATTCGGCGCCGAGCACGCCGCGGGGCTTCGGTCGCTGGCGACGATGGCGGGCGTGGCGATCCTCGAGGACGCGCAGCGCGCGAAGCTCGAGGATCTCTTCATGAGCGTCATCGTCTCCCTGACCATGGCGATCGAAGCGAAGGATCCCTACACGGAGGGCCACTCGGTCCGCGTGGCGGCGTACAGCGAGGCGATCGGCAAGCAGCTGGGGCTGCCGCCGGCGACGCTCGACGTCATCCACCGCTCCTGCCTGGTGCACGACATCGGGAAGATCGCGGTCGACGAGGGAATCCTGCATAAGAGGGAACGGCTCAGTCAGCGCGAGAAGGAGAAGATGGATCTCCATCCGCAGATCGGCGAGAGCATCCTGCGGCCGATCGCGCTCCTCCATCCGCTCCTCCCGGGCGTGCGCTCGCACCACGAGCACTTCGACGGCACGGGGTACCCCGACGGCTTGAAGGGGGAGGCGATTCCGATCGAGGCGCGCATCATGGCGGTGGCCGACGCCTTCGACGCCATGACGTCCGACCGCCCCTATCGCAAGGCGCTCGCGGAGCACGACGCGCTCGCGGAGCTGAAGCGAAACGTGGGGACGCACTTCGACCCCAAGGTGATCGCGGCCTTCGAGGCGATCTTCCCCGCGGTGAGGCGGACGCTCGAACACCTGCGCCCGCGCGAGGAGAGCGTTACGCCGTCGCGCTGAGGCGCGACTTCTTCAGCAAGACCCGGGTGCCGTGGTCGGCCCGGACGTCGAATCGCACGTCGTCCATCAACTCCCGCATCAAATAGAGCCCCCGCCCGTGCGGGTTGAGGAGCGTCGACGCGTCGGTCGGATCCTCCACCTTCTTCGGATCGAACCCCGTCCCGAAGTCGTCCACCGCGATCACGATCTCGCCCGATCCCACGCTGAATTCGAATTCCACGCACTTGTCGTCGGCGAAGCAGTTGCCGTGCTGGATGGCGTTCGTGCCGGCCTCGATGACCGCGATGAGGAGGGCGTTCTCGAAATCCTCGGTGAATTCGTACTGGCGGGAAATCTGCGTGATGAGGGCATGCACCATCGACAGGAGCTCGAGCCGGCTCCCGATGGTCAGGCGGATGTTGTCGGTCCCGTTCGGGGACGGGGAAGTCAGGTCGCCGCCCATCCGTTTACTCTATCACCACCAGTGCCTTGAGGGCCACCAAGGTAATGTCGTCGGCCTGGTCGGCCCCGGCGGTGAATCGGGAGACTTCGTCCGCCACCGCCTTGACGATCTGGTCCGCGGTGAGGTTGCGGGGCATCCGTTCGGCCAAGTGAATGAGACGTTCCTCCCCGAAATCCTCCCCCTCGAGGTTTCGCGCGTCGGTGATTCCGTCCGTGTACATGAGAAGCGAGTCGCCCGGGGCGAGGGACATGGCGGTTTCGCCGTATTCGAAGCCCGGCATGATGCCGAGCGGGATGCCGCCCTCCTCGAGATAGCGCCATCCGCCCGCGGCGGGGAGCACGATCGGGAAGTTGTGCCCCGCGTTCGCGAATTGGACCGACATCCGCTCGCCGCCGAGCCGCGCGAGGAAGCAGGTGGCGAATCGGTCGTCGGGCGTGGCGTCGTGAACCAGCCGGTTGAGCCGCGTCATGATCTGGCAGACCGAGCTCGCCAGGTCGGCCTGCGTGCGGATCGAGGCCTGCACCATGGAGGCGAGGAGCGCGGCCGGAATCCCCTTTCCGGCGACGTCGGCGATGACGACGAGGAACTGCCCGTCGCCGAGTTCCACGAGGTCGTAGTAGTCGCCGCCCACCTGCTTCGTCTGGAGGTTCAGCGCCGCGAGCCCGAACCGCTGCGTCTGCGGGAGCGTCGCGGGGAGGAACTGCCGCTGGATGCGCCGCGCCACCGCGAGTTCCTCCTCGAGGATCGACATCTCGAGGCTCTCGCGGTAGAGGAGCGCGTTCTTCACCGCGACGCTCGTCTGGTTCGCGAGCGTCTGGAGCAGGTTCATTTCCTCCGCCGTGTAGCGGGTTTCCGTGATCTTTCGCCCGAGCGCGATCACGCCGAGGAAGTCGTCGCCGTGCCGAAGCGGCAGGAGAACGAAGGGAACGGTTTCGAGCAGCGCCGCCGTCTCGACGGTCAGGCCCCGCTCCGCCGCGAGCGCGGGGATCTCTTCCTTCCGGAGGAGTTCCGAGCCTTCGACGAGCCGCGCCAGCGTGAGGCGCGGAATCGCCGCCAGCCGCGCCACGTCGACCCCGCCGCCGAAGCCGCGGACGATCGGCGCCCGCCGCTCCGGGGTGAGCAGGAGGACCGTGGTCCGCGCGGGAATCGCGTCGCGCAAGGTCGACACCACGTTCTCGGTCAGCTTCTCGAGGTCTAGAACGGTGAGGATCTCGCTCGACATGCGGCGAAGGAGCGAACGGTAGTCGCTCTTCTCGCGCAGGAAGTAGCGGTCGAGCGTCTCGTCGAGCCAGGAGAAGATCGGCTGGAAGAGAATGAGCGCCATGAGGAGCACGGCCGTCTGGAAGATCGTCGTGTCGTAGCCGCGCACCGTCTCGAGGAGCGAGTCGAGCTGGCGGACGATCGTGGAGTAGACGATCAGGAGGAAGCCCGACGTGAGCGTGTAGAGAATCGACTTCCGCGCGATCAGATTCGCGTCGAGGAAGCGGTAGCGGACCATCGAGAAGGCGATGGCGCCCGATCCCAGGATCAGGGCGCCGACGATGAGCGAGGAGCGCGCCACCGGCGACCAGGGATGGTTGATGAGGACCGGGAGCGGCACGGCCACGGCGTAGAGGCTCGCGCAGCCGGTGAGCCCGATGAAGATGGCGCGCAGCTGGTTTCGGATGCGAGAGTTCGTGGCGCCGCGGTACGAGAGGAAGAGGATCGTGAGCGCCGCGACGATGTAGAAGAGGTTCACCAGCGAGAAGAGGATCTGGTGGAACTGGATCGAGAGCTCCACCGGGAGACGAAGCGCGGAGATGACCGCGCGGCCCGAGGTCGCCTTCGCCACGTTCGCCATCACGCTCCCCCAGAGCGCCCCCTGTGAAAGGAGGAGCAGAAATAGCAGGTGGAAGACGTGGGGGCCGAAGATGACGAACGAGCCGAACGGAATCCGCCGGTAGAAGCGATTCTCTTGTGGGAAGACGCAGGCGAAGTAGAGGAGCGACGGGAAGAAGAGTTCCCAGAGGTAGTTGAACGAGCGCAGGAGGTCGTTCGTGCCGCGCTGCGCCGCGCCCACGCCTTCGAGGATGAAGCCGATCGCGCCGAGCACCGAGCCGAGCCCCGCGAAGAAGAGCATGAGCGCGGTGGCGCGGTTGGCGCGCTCGCGGGGCGCCTCGCGCAGAATCACGAAGCCGAGAAGGAAGACGAGCCCGGCGACGAGTAGGTACGCGGTGCCGACGGTAGTGTTCGTCATGGCGAATCGACGCGAGCAGGGCGGGCGCGGGGCCCGGCCCTCCTAGCGGATCGGTTCCTCCTCGAGCGGCAGGAGC
>DASTSZ010000141.1:0-2752 GCA_035760425.1 Candidatus Eiseniibacteriota bacterium
CTCCTCGCCGTCGGCGGCCTCGCGTGGACGCTGATCGCGGGGCCGCAGGGCCTCGAGCAAATTCAGCGGTACAAGGAACGCGCCCTCTACCGGATGACGCTCGACGACGAATCGGCGCCGCCGGCGGAAGCGGCGCCGGCGTCCGCCGCCGTCCCTGTGACCGACTCGCTGCCGCCTCCGCCCGCGCCGCCCGACAGCATGAAGGCGCCGCCTCCGACGCCGGCGCGATAGGGGAGGACGACGCGAGGTCGCCCTGCAAGAAGTCGCCGGCGCGCGCTCGAGCGGATCCTGCTAGAATCGGCGGCATGTATGGTCGCGCCGCCCAAATCCGTTCGTGGTTCGCGCCGGCGATGTCATTCGCGCTTCTCGTCGCGGTCTGCGCCGCGGCCGGCGCCGCCGAAGGCACGGCCGCGAAGAAGCGCGCCGTGACGCCGAAGCGCCCCGCTGGGATGAGCGCCATCCAGGCCGACACGCTGCTCAAGGCGTACGCCAAGGACCGGGCCGACACGCGCGAGTGGCTCAAGACCTCGCCGACTTCCTACCTGGCCACGATCATCCGGAAGGACTTCGAGTCCCGAACCTCGCTCACCGTGGGTAGCGCCGCGGAGTGCGACGTTCGCATCGAGGATCCGGCCGTCAAGCCGCGCCATCTCCGCGTCACGGTGGCGGGGGACTCGTTCCGCGTCGAGGCGATCGACCCCGGCGCCAACTTCAAGTCGAAGGACGTCGAGATGACGGCGGCCACGCTCCCGCCGAGCGGGATCAAGGTCGGGCGCTACGCGCTCCGGCTCTCGCATCAGCGCTACCCGGCCATCATCGTCTTCGATCCGCAGAGTCCGCGCTTCAAGCTCTACAAAGGGATCAAGTACTTCCCGCCCGATCTCGACTACCACATCGTCGCGTCGCTCACGCCGAATCCGAATCCCGACACGACGATCATCCTCTCGACGCGCGGGAATCAGCGGCGCGCGGTGCGCGTCGGCTGGTTCGACTTCAAGTTGAAGGGGAAGTCCTGCCGACTGGAGGCGACGAGGTTGCTCGAGCCGGGGGTCGGCGAGAAGGACTTCAGCCTCTTCTTCACCGACGCGACGACGAAGAAGGAGAGCTACGGCGTGGGCCGCTATCTCGACGTGGAGGCGCTACCCGACGGTCGCTACGTGCTCGACTTCAACAAGTGCTACAACCCGGCGTGCGCCTACTCGGACCACTACAACTGCCCGATCCCGCCGAAGGAAAACCGCCTGCAGGTCGCCATCCGCGCCGGAGAGATGGACTCGCACTACGGGCACTAGGTCGTGGGTCGCGGGCGCCCGCGCGGGCCTCGCTGCCTAATCCGAAGTAAGTCAGCCTCCGTGTTGCCAGCAGTACGAACTCCCCGCCTTGGCGCTCCGCTTACACTGAGTTCCCTTCTTCGTTGTGGCCTGACACCGAGTGGAGGTCGCTGGAGGACCGCGATCGTAGATGCCGCTGGCGGCGCCCGGTCTCGAGGTGGGAGAGAGAACCGGCGGCCGGCACGTACCGCACGGTCCGAATCGCAACGACGCTTCGGCCAGGGCCATCGGGATCATGCTCCGCGCGAGGTGGCGACAACCCTCCCGGTGGTACTTCTTTCCCGTGCGAGTGATGTAGACCGTGATCCCCGACTCGTCGGCTCCCGCACCTTGACGAATGCCGGTCCCGGGCGAAATCAGACCCGAGGCGGTCCCGGGTGAAGTCGGTGAACGCTCCCAGATCCCGAGGCGTCTATCTCGCGCGCTTCGCTCCAACGCGAGGAACTTCGCCGCGTATCGGAACGGATACTTGATGTACGCCTCGCCGTATCCCGATTCGACGATGGCGGCATTCACGAACGTACTGTCCGGGAGAAACGCGTACGCCAAGGTGCGCTTGTAGATGTCGGTCCGTTCCTCGTCGTATTCGAGCCGGACGGGCTTGCCTTCGACCAAACCACGCGTGAAGGCGGTCGCTGCCATCGCGAGTGCCGCGTTCGGTCCCTGTCGCTGACCCGACTCTGGGCAGTCGACGCCGATCAACCGCACTTTGCCGACGCCTTCTAGCTCGATCGTGTCGCCGTCGATGACTTTGGAACAACGGTAGTACTCAAGCGCGTCGGCGCTCGCCGTCGAGGAGAGGCCCATGCTCGCCGCGAGACATAGGGCGAGGCACGTGACGGTCGTGCGACACAGGCCCGACGGATGCGCTTCCTTCATTTCAAGGCCCAACCCGCTTCTTCCGCTCCGCTTCCACGTACTCCGGCCACCGTGTCTTCACCTTCTCCCAGACGACCGCCGCCGAGTCCTCGCGCCCCGACTTCGCGAGCGATCGCACGACGGCGTGCCAGACCTCGGGCTGCTCCGGTCCGTTTCGGCTCGCGGCACCGAGAGCCGTGAGCGCCTCCTCGTGCCGCCCGAGACTCGCGTAGCAGAGCCCCAGGTTGTACGGCGCGTCCCAGCGCTGGGGCGCGGCCGCGGCGGCGCGCTCGAAGTGGGGAATCGCCTCCTCGACGCGCAGGAGCATGAGGTACGAGTGCCCGACGTTGATCGAGTAGCGCGGGTTGGTCGGCTCGGCATCGTACATGGCCTGGGCGAACTCGAGCGCGCGTTCCCGGTCGCCGCGATCGCGGTGGAGGAGCCAGAGGTTCTCGTTCCCGTACGCGCGGCCGAAGGGCGAGATGCGGTCGTCGCGAAGGGCCGTCGCGAACCGCTGAATCGAGGCGCGGGAGTCGGCGTTCACGAGGGCGAAGGAGACGAGA
>DASTSZ010000142.1:0-6048 GCA_035760425.1 Candidatus Eiseniibacteriota bacterium
AAGTGCCGCGTCGTCGAAGAGGCGTCGCGCGCCGGCGCCGTCGTCATGGTGGGGGACGGCGTCAACGACGCGGCGGCGATCGCGCGGGCGACGGTCGGCATCGGCGTGAGCGGCGGCGCCGAGGCGTCGCTCGCCGCCGCCGATGTCTACCTCACGCGGCCGGGCCTCGCGGGCCTCGTCGACCTGGTGCGCGGATCGCGGCGAACGCTTCTCGTGATTCGGCGAAACATCGCCTTCTCGATCGCCTACAATCTGATCGGCGCGGCGCTGGCCATGGCGGGATGGATCAACCCGCTCGTGGCCGCGATTCTGATGCCGGCCAGTTCCTTGACCGTCGTTCTCACCTCCTGGAAGAGCCGAACGTTCGACACCCGGCCATGAGCGTCCTCTACATCGTCCTGCCCCTCGCTCTCCTCGTCGTCGGCGTCGCCGTGCTCGCGTTCCGCTGGGCCGCGAAGCGAGGGCAGTTCGACGATCTCGATACGCCCGCCATGCGCGCGCTCCACGACGATCCGGCCGTCCGCGCCCCCGAGACGCCCCCTCGCGTCGACTCGGGGACGCCGTGACCGCCCCCACGGCCTCCGCGACCGTCGCGGCCGCGCTCGTCTGGTTCGCGGCGACGACGGCGGCGGCGTCGCGCGCCGGCGCGGCGGAGCCGGCCGCGGCGGGCGCGAAGGCCCCCGCGGCGCAGGGCGTCCGCTATCTCTATCTCATTCGCCACGGCCACTACGATCGCGTCGATTCGCTCGACGAGCGGACGGCGAACGGGCTGAGCCGGCGCGGTCACGCCCAGGCGAAGAGGATCGGGAAGCGCCTGACCTCGCTTCCCGTGAAGCCGCGCCTCTTCGTGAGCAGCGATCTCCTTCGCGCCGTCGAAACGGCCGCCGAGATCGGCGCGATCCTCGGCCGGACCGCGACCGTCGATACGCTCATCGCGGAGTGCGCCTCCCCCTCGTCCCGTCCCGGGTTCGACGCGGAGCACGACGCGGCGGAACTCGCGGCCTGTCAGTCCGCCATGGAGGCGGCCTGGGCGAAGTACGCCGTGCCGTCTCCCGCGGCCGACGCGCACGACATCCTCGTCTGTCACGGAAACGTCATCCGGTGGTTCACGAGCCGCGCCGTCGGCAACGACACGCGGAACTGGACGTCTTACGACATCGGGCACGCCTCGCTCACCGTCATCGCGGTGCGGCCCGACGGGGGAACGCGTCTCGTGATCTACAGCGACGTCGGGCATCTGCCCGTTTCGCAGCAGACCTGGGCCGGCCGCGGCGCGGGTTGGGGCCCGGCCGCCAAGTAGGGGGCGGCGACGCGCTCGAGGAGCGGGGTCGCGGGCCCATCAAGGCGGTAGCGCGACGCTCGCGGAATGGAGTACAAATGAAATCGGGGGTCGCCCGGGGTTGCCCCTGTTCGACCGTCCCCGACCCCGAGGCCGGAGAGGAGTCCGCATGGCCCATTCCATTGCCGGCGATCGCGCCGCCGACCGCAAGCGCGACACCCTCGCCAAGATGCCGTTCTACAAGCTCGCGCCCCCGGAGTTGCAGCGCGAGATCGCGGCGTCGGCGAGCGTCGTCCGCCTGGAGTCGGGCGCGTACTTCCTTCGGGAGGGCGACACCTGTGAGCACTTCGCCGTGCTCGTCTCCGGGCGCATGCGGGTCTTCAAGCTCGGCGAACGGGGCCACGAGATCACGCTCTACCACGTCGGAGCGGGCGAGGCCTGCCCGCTCAACGTCTCCTGCATCCTCTCCGACCGCGAAGTACCGGCCATGGCCCGCGTGGAGGAGGACGTGGAGGCCATCGTCATCCCCGCCGCGACGTTCCGCGCGTGGATGGCGCAGCATGAATCCCTTCGCACGTTCGTCTTCATGACGTTCGCGACCCGGCTGAGCGAGATGATGTCGCTGGTGGAGGAAGTGGCGTTCCGACGCATGGATCAGCGGCTCGCGCGCCGGCTTCACGATATCTTGCAGACGGCCCGCGCGGAAGGCGCGAAGACGGCCTCCGTGGAGATCACGCACGCCGAACTCGCGTCCGACCTGGGCACCGCGAGGGAAGTCGTGAGCCGTCTGCTCAAGGAACTCGAGCGGCTCGGGGCGATCTCGCTGTCGAGGGGGCGAATCGCGCTACGAAACGGCGCGCGACTTCGCGAGATGGCGGCATTGCCGGAGGACGACTAGGGGCCGGCGGCGCATCGGCGAGCCGTGGGGTGCAGGTCAGACCCTCGATCGGGGGCGTGGTCAGAGGTGTGAGGGCCGTGAGGCGTACCGAACGCCGCGCACCGCCGGTTTCCCGAGACGGATCATGCACCCGCGGCGGTCGCGGCTCCGTGACTTTGGTCACGGAGCCCTATCTTTTTCAGCCGCCGCCGCGGCCCCCGATTACGCGCTCCAGCGCTCCGGACCCCATCCCAGCTTCTTCATCTTCTTGTAGAGATGGCTCCGCTCCAATCCGAGGCGCGCCGCCGCCTTGGTCATGCTCCCGCCTTCGGCCAGGAGCGCGCGCTCGATCTCGGCCCGCTCGAAATCCCGGACGGCGTCGGCGAGCCGCGCGGGCGCCGCGGCCCCGGGATCGCCGGCCCGGCTCTCGCGCGGCAGCACCGCGGCCACTTCGTCCGCGCCGATGCGCGGGCCGCGCGCCATGATGAGAAGGCGCTCGACGAGATTTCGCAACTCGCGCACGTTTCCCGGATACGCGTAGCGTCGCAACAGGTCGAGCGCGGCGGGCGCGAACTCGCGCGTCCTCGCGCCGCGCTCTCGCGCGATCTCCGCCGCGAAGTAGGCGACCAAGAGCGGAATGTCCTCCGCGCGCTCGCGGAGCGGCGGAACCGTGATCGGCACGACCGCGAGCCGGTAGTAGAGATCGTCGCGGAACCGCCCTTCCTTCACGAGCGACGCGAGCCCGCGATTCGTGGCGGCGATGACACGGACGTCGACCTTGATCGATCGATTCCCGCCGACGCGCGTCAGCTCCTGCTCCTGGAGGACGCGCAGCAGTTTGGTCTGCGCGCGGGGGCTCAGGTCGCCCACTTCGTCGAGGAAGAGGGTGCCGCCGTGGGCCTCCTCGAACCGGCCCCGGCGCGCCTGCGTGGCGCCCGTGAAGGCGCCCCGCTCGTGCCCGAAGAGCTCCGACTCGATGAGTTCGTCCGGGATCGCGGCGCAGTTCACGGCGATGAAGGGGCGATCGCGCCGCGGGCTCGCGGCGTGAAGCGCGCGCGCCACGAGTTCCTTGCCCGTGCCGTTCTCGCCCTCGATGAGCACCCGCGCGCTCCGTTCGCCCGCCACGGCGATTTCATGGAGCAGGCGCCGCACGGCGGGCGAGTCGCCGACGATCGGATGGGTCTCGCCCCGCCGGAGCCGCCCGAGTTCGGATCGGAGCGCGATCGTCGCCGCGGCGTTCCGAAGCAGGATGAGGAGGCGCTCGAGAGAGAGCGGCTTCTCCAGGAAATCGAACGCGCCGAGGCGCGTCGCCTGGACGGCGGCGTCGATCGTCGCGTGGCCCGACATCATGATGACGATCGTGTCCGGATGCCCCGCGAGGATCTCGGGCAGGAGGTCGAGCCCGCTCCCGTCGGGAAGCCGCACGTCGAGGAGGACGACGTCGTAGGCCTCGCGGAGCCGTGCGCGCGCTTCCTCGAGAGTCGAGGCGGCGTCGGCCTGATAGCCTTCGCGCCCGAGCGCGCCCTGGAGGCTCGACCGGATGTTCGGTTCGTCGTCGACGAGCAGGAGAGTCGGCATGGTCAGCCCTCTCGCGCGAGCGGGAGGCGGAGATGGAACGTGGCGCCCGCGCCGGGACGCGATTCCACCGCGATCGAGCCGCCATGCTCGTTCACGATCCGCTCGACGACGGCGAGTCCGAGGCCGCTCCCCTGCGACTTCGTGGTGAAGCCCGGCACGAAGAGATTCGCCTTCGCGTCGGGAGTGAAGCCGGGCCCCGTGTCGCGCACGTCGAGCCGCGCCTCCCGCTCCCCGCGCGACGCCGAAACGGTGACCGTCCCCGCGGCGCCGGCGGCGTCGAGGCCGTTCAACACGAGGTTGACGAGCGCCTGGCGAAGCTGCCCGCGATCGGCCGAGACGACGAGGCGCTCGGACGCGGGCTCGATTCGCAGCCGCCCTTCGCCGATCTCGCGGGCGTAGAGCGCGCGGAGATCGCCGAGGAGTTCGTCGAGCGGGAAGGGCGCGAGTTCGGGGGCGGGGAAGCGCCCGAATTCCGAGAACTCCTGGAGCAGCCGCTTCAGGCTCGCCACCTCGTCGGCGATCGTCCGCGCCGCCTGATCGAGGATGGCGGGAAAGTCGGGCCGGCCCTGCTCGTAGCTCCGCTTGAGGTCGGCGATCGAGATCGCGATCGGCGTGAGGGGATTCTTCACCTCGTGCGCCACGCTCCGCGCCATTTGGCTCCAGGCCGCGTGCCGCTCGCTCACCACGAGGCGGTCTCGGTAGACGCCGAGATCGCGCCGCATTCGATCGAGCGCATCGACGAGCGTCTCCAATTCGCGAACGCTTCGAAGGTGGAGCGGCTCGTCCCACGAGCCCTCCGCCACTCGTCCCGCGAACGCGGCGAGACGCTCGACCGGCTTGGAGACCTGGGCCGACCAGAAGATCCCCAAGAGAATGGCGAGCGCGACGCAGCCGGCCGCCAGGAGCAGCGTGGCGGTGCGGAGCGCGGCGACGGCCTCGTCCGCGGGCGCCGTTGAGACGAGGCCGGTCAGCGTCGCGCTGCCGGCCGATCCGATCTCGAGGGACACCTGGCGCGCCCAGTAGGAGCGTTCGCCGATCACCAGGCGACCGTTCGGCGTGACGCCGGTGCGCCTCGGCTCGATACGTGGCTGGAGCGTCGTCGCGGCCACGGCGCCCGCGCCGTCGCGAAGGACGAGTTCGACGCCGCCCCCCGCGCGGAGCCGCGTCAGCGCGGCGTCGTCGAAGAGCGCGCCCCCGTGGACCGTCCCCACCGTCTCGCCTTGGTAAAGAATGGCGGCGTCCGCCCCTTGCGCGAGCCCGGTCGCCGGCGTCACACCCGACACGATCGCGCCCATTCGATCCGCCACATAGAGGAAGTCGAGCCCGAGGAGGAAGCGACGCTCGGCGAGATACGCCGCGAACTCCTCGTCGCTCGAGGGGCGAAGCAGGTAGAGCCGCTTCAGCGAAGGATCGCGGCCGAGAATGGCGATCTGCTCCGCGAGCCGGGCCCGCTCCGCCACGACCTGCCGCTCGATCGAGCCGAGCGTCGCGCCGAGTCGCTCCCGCGCCTGCTCGCGGATCATCGACTCGATGCGCGCGCCGAGGAGCGCGGTCGCGACGGCGAGCGGAACGAGCGCGACCACCGCGAAGGCGACGATGAGCCGGGCGCGAAGCGAGTTCACGGCGCCCCTCGCCGCGCCGGCGCGCAATCGAGCATGCCGAGGAGGTACGACGGGCCGAGCGCGCGCACGTAGGGCATGAGATCGGGCGGAGTGAGCACGGGAAAGGGCGCCGGGGCCGCCATCGTCGCCGGGGTCCCGCTCGAGTCGGCGGATGCGTCCGCGAGGGCGCCGCCGTCGGCGAAGAGGCGATTCTGCCATCTCGGATCGTTCCTCAGGCGGGCCGAGAGTTCGCCTGGCCCGAAGAGCGCGACGTCGAGGTCGCCCCGCTCGAGCGCGATCTCCTCGTCGGCCGCGTCGTCGAAGAGACTCACGTGGAGCGTGTCGGGCCAGATCGCGGCGGCGCGTCCGTCGGCCGCGGACGCCGCCGCGGCGAGGGAGTCGCGCGACCCTTCTCGCGTCATTCGGAACGCGAGGCGGCCGGCCGGTTCGATTCGATACGAGGCGACGGCGGGCGAACGGAGCGTCCAGGCGCCGCAGCCGAAGCGAAGCGCCGCGCGCGCGGCGGAGGGCATCCCGACGCGCAGCGACGCCGGCGCCGGGAGCGCGCGCCGCACGAGCCGGACCCGAAGCCGCTCGAGTCGCCGTTCCCGCTCGAGCGATCCGCTCTGAACGCGCCCCACGATGAGCCCGCCCTCAATACGCTCGACGATCGCGACGGCGGCCACCGTCTTTCGGCCCGAGTCGACGAGGAG
>DASTSZ010000143.1:0-4721 GCA_035760425.1 Candidatus Eiseniibacteriota bacterium
CAGAAGTCGTCGCGGGAGAAGAGTCGCGCGTGCTGGCGCGAGACGGAAGAGTCGGTGAGGACGATGCGATTCTCGGGCGCGCGGCCGATGCCGCAAGGCTCGTCGGGCTGCAGATCGACGCGTTCCGGGTTCGCGCCCGGCCGCCGGACAAGAAGGTACTGGTCGAGTAGGCTCATGGGGCGTTAGTCTCCAGCCTTCGCCCCGCCGAATCAACCGGTAACCGAGGTATTCATGAAGCTTACGGTCGGCGACGCGTTCAGCGCGGTCTTCGATGCCGTACGGGAATTTCGATGGACGGAGTTCTCTCCGTTCTTTCTGATTCTGATGGCCCAGTGGATCTTCTTGGGTTTGACGACTCAGTTGCACCATTCCTGGGCCATGGGCGTCGTCGCCCCCATCGCGCAGCTCGCGGGCGGGACGCAGAACCTCCACTACCCGGCCTTTTACGGCTATCTCTCGATCCTCCTCGGGTGGGTCGAGAGCTTTCTCTATTCGGTGGCCGGCGCGGTGCTCATCCCGCTCTCGCTGCTCCGCTACTACGCGCGCTCCGACCGGGCGCTCTCGCTCGGCGCGGGCTCGGCGACGCGGCTCGTTTCGGCGGTGCTGCCGACGCTGTTGGCCGGCCTCGCCGGCATCGGCTGTATCTGGGGCTGGCAGCGCTTCGCCTCGCCGCAGCTGATGACGGCGTGGCGGCAGTGGGCGCCGGAGCCGATGGGTGGCTTCCTCGGCTGGCTCGCGGTCACGCTCGGCGGCTACGCCATCCAGACCCTCGTGGTCTACATCCCGGTCGCGGCCGTGCAGGCGCGGACGAATCCGATCCGCGCGATCGGCTACGGTCTTCGGTTCGGCATCCGGAGCTGGCCCCTGACGCTTCTGTTCGCGGTCTTCTTCGGCGCGCCGGCGATCTTCGTGCAGTTCCTCCTGGAGCGGCAGGGCGGTTTCATCCTGGCGCGACTGCGCCCGGAGGTCATCGTCGCCTTCCTCGCGGTCTACGCCGCGGCCACGAGCGTGGCGACGCACCTCACGTACAACACGGCGGCCCGGCTCTACACGCTGGCGAGGGGGGAGAAATGAGCGCCTCCGCCTTCCGCCCCGCGCTCGCCGCCCTCGCGGCCGCGCTGCTTCTCGCGGGGTGCGGAAACGCGGACCGCGCGCAGCTCTTCCGCGCCGAGAAGCTCCTCTACGACGCGCGCAAGGCCGAGGACGAAGTGCGCCTCGCCGGAAAGCGGCCCGACTCCACGACGGCCCTCCGGCTCCGCGCGAACTATTTGAAGGTGCGGACGCTCGTGCCGGGTCCCTACAACCTGAACCAGCCGGAGGAGAAGCGCGAGGTCGCCATGTCGACGCTCCGAGCCGTCGGCGTCGCCGAAGCGGCCGGCGTGCGTCTCGCGCTCGAGGCGCGCCGCGCCGATTTGGCGCTCGAGGCGGCGGAGCGGCTCCAGACCGCCGGCGCCGCCGACACCGCCACCGCGCGCCAGGCCGCGTTCATGGCGCTCGCCGCCTACCAGGGGCTTCGCCGGTACGAGGACGTCGTCGCGCAGATGAAGCGGATCCTCGCCACCTATCCGCCCCTGCCGCCGGGCCCGAACGGGGAGGAGGATCCCGTGCTCGGGCTGCCGGCCGCGATCGTGAACCTGCGACGCGGGCTCGGCGACGAAGCGGGCGCCGCCCGCGAACTGCGCGGCGCGCTCGAGTACTTCGAGGGACTCCTGGCCCGGCCGATGCCGCCGGTCCTCGAGGCGCAGGTGCGCGCCCGCATCCTCCGCGCGAATCTCGAGCTGAACCAGGCGGGCCGCGCGCTCCAGGAGGCGAACGCGCTCGAGCGTCTCGTCGCCTCGACGCCGTCGCTGCGCCACATGATGGCGGAGATCGCCTTCGCGAAGGGCAAGATCAAGACGGGCATCGACGCCGATCCGAGCGAAGGGATCGGGATCCTCGAGCGGGTGGCGATGGACTTCCCGCAGTCGCCCCTGGCGCCGCGGGCCATCTTCGAGGTTGGCGCGTCCTTCGAGCGCCGGACGAAATACCAGTCCGCGCTCGAGCGCTATCAGGAGATCCTGAAGCGATTCCCCTACGCCGCCGACGTCGCGCCGCTCGCGCTCTACCGCATCGGAATCGTCCAGGAGAAGATGGAGGACTGGGGCGCGGCGAAGAGCACGTTCGAGTCGATCCCGGTCCGCTATCCGCGTTCCACGTCGGCGGCGGAAGCGCCGATCGCCGTCATCCAGCACTTCATGCGCGAGGGACGAAAGACCGTCGCGCAGCAGTACATGACGCGCGCGATCGGCATCTACCGCGAGTTGGTGAAGCGCGACAGCACCGGCGAGGTGACGCCGCTCTTCCGCGTGAAGATGTTCCAATTGTCGGCGGCGCAGGGCGACTCCAACGGCGTCTATGCGGTGACCGAGGAGATGTTGCGAAGCGATCCGAAGCACCCCTACACCGCGCAGATCCTCATCGAAGCGTCGCGCGCGGCGAAGGGCTACGGCAACCCGTCCCGCGCCGCGGTCTACTTGCGCCGATTCCTGCGCGAGTTCCCGAAGTCGCCGCTCGCCGGGCAGGTTCAGCAGGAACTTCGAAGACTGGAGGGTTGATGGCCGGGAGTATGAAAGTCGCGGGAGCATCCGCCAACGAAGCGTATCGCTCGTTCCAGTTCGGCGACTACGCGACGCTCATTCCGTTGCTCGTGGTGCAATGGCTCTTCCTCATCCTCGGCCTCAACATGGGCGCGACCTGGGGGATGGCGGTGGCCGGCACGATCGCGCGCTGGATCGTGGGGGACGCGGCGCTCGACTATCCCGGCTTCCTGCAACTCCTCCCGCTCACGTTCTCCTATGTCGAGTCGGCGTCGTTCATCCTCGTGGGCGCGTTCGCGCTCCCGCGGCTCGCCGCGCACGTGATGGGCCGCACGAAGGCGCCGAAGGCGCAGGTCGAGGCGGCGCGCGCGCGCGTGGGCGCGGCGATCCTGCCGACCTTCCTCGCGCTCCTGGGCGCGTTTCTCGTCACCTACGCCTGGCAGCTCTACGCGTCGCGCGGCCTCCACGCGCTCCTGGCGCCCTACATTCAGGGCTGGGTCCAGAGCGCCATCGCGACCTGGATCGTGAGCGTGGCCGTCGGCTACGCGATCACGACCTACGCGATCTACGTTCCGATCGTCGCGGTGTCGGAATCGCTGAGCCCCGTCGCGGCGCTGAAGAAGGGCGTGGGCGAGGGCTGGAAACGATTCCGGACCACGTACCCCTACGCGCTCCTCCTCTCGCTGCCCGCGCTTCTCCTGCAGCTCTTCGTCCAGATCGGCGGCGCCGTGCTCTCGAACCGGACGCGCCCCGAGAACGTCGCCTACCTGCTCCTCGCGTACGTCGTGGCCAGCACGGTGGCGACCTATTTCGTCTGGAGCATGGCCACGCGCTACTACGTGGCGCGGACGGAGGCGGCATGAGGAACGCGCGCATGATTCGCCCGACCGGTAACCGGACGCTGGGACGCGCCGCGCTGGCGCTCGGCCTCGCGTTCGCCGCCGCCGTCACGGGGTGCGGCGACGCCGCCCGCCGCGCGGACGGCTATCGCGTGCAGCAGGGGCTCTGGGAGGGCTACCGCGCCGGCCAGAACCTGGGACTGGCCGGGGGCGTGCCCGACTCGGCGTCGCTCCTCAAGGTTCGCCAGCGCTTCATCGACGCGGTCGAGAGCGCCTACCCCGCGCTCCAACGCCCGCCGGGTTCTCCCAAGCGGACGCCCGCCGAGGAGCGCTTGCTCCAGATCGTGAGTCAGGGCGAGATCGAGGCCGCGCGCTTGGCGCACACGGCCGGACGCCCCGACCTCGCGCTCGAGCGCTGCCGGAAGTTGAATTCCGTCGCGGAAGGGGACACCTCGGTCACGCGGCGCGCCGACATTCTGATCGCCGGTTCGCTCCGGCGGATGGGCCGCCACGAGGAGGCGATCGCCGCCATGAAGGCGATGATGGATCGCTACCCGCCCCGCGCGCCCGACTCCACGGGCGTCGAGGACTTCGTGCTGAGCCTTCCGATCGTGATCGCCGATCTGCGGAAGGACATGGGCGACGACGCGGCGCTGGCCGGCGCCAACGCCGACGCCGAGCGCTACTATCGCGGGCTGCTGAAGACGGACGGCATGGCGCCGTCGCTCGAGGCGCAGGTGCGAAGCCGGCTCGTCCACACGCTCCTCGAACAGAAGCGAATGCCGGAGGCGTTCGCGGGTCTCGATTCGCTGGAGGCGCTCGTCACGAGCGCGAAGGAACTGACGGCGATGCTGCCCGAGATCCGCTACACGCGACTCAAACTGCGGAGCATGTCGGAGACGAATCACGCGGAGACGATCTCGGGACTCGAGCGACTCGCGTTCAGCTTCCCGAACTCGGGCGCCGCGCCGCGCGCTCTCTTCGACGCGGCCATCCTCCTGGAGCGCTCGAACCGGCTCGACGAGGCGCGGCCGGCGTACGCGGCCTTCGTCTCTCGCTACCCCGAGATCCCGGAACTCGCCTCGACCGCGCTCCTGCGCCAGGGGCTTCTCACGGAGCGGGCGGGGGACTGGCTGAGGGCGAAGGCGCTACTCGAATCGGTGCCCGCCAACTACCCGCGCACCACGGCGGCCTCCCAGGCGCCCCTCTCGGTGGTCGAACACTATATGCGCGTGAAGGATAAGGCGGGGGTGGAGGTCTCCCTCCGGAAGGCCGCCGAGCAGTTCGAGCGGATGGCCCGGTCCGA
>DASTSZ010000144.1:0-5000 GCA_035760425.1 Candidatus Eiseniibacteriota bacterium
CCGGTTCCCCGTCGGCTCGTTGGTCTGCACGAACACGAGGCCTTTGCCCGGCCCGTGGGCCTTGCCGTGACCCGGGCCGGCCTGCGACGCCTGGGCGCCGACGAGCACGACGGCGAGCGCGGCAAGCACGGCAACCACCGAGACTCGTGCGACGCGCGCGGAAGCGAATTCCACCACGATCCTCCCTAGTCCGCCGGCAGGAGGCGCCACCGCTGCCGCGGCTCGCCCTTGTCCGCCGACTGTTCGATTCCGGGGCTCGCCGCCCGAGCGCCGGCGACCGCGGCGGCGAGGCCCAACACTTTCCGGCTGTGTTTCGCCTCGATCCAGAGGTCGCCCGCCGCGTCGCGCGTGAGGCGCCACTTCTGATTCCCGTTCGCGAACCAATCCGACTGCACGAGGCGCGCGCCGTCGGCGAGGCTTCCGTCATCGATCGTGAGGCACTTACCGGTCGCGACGGAGACGATCTCGAAGGACCCCGCATCGGTCGCGATCATGGGGATAAACGTCCACTTCTGGTTCGGCGTGCCCTTCCAGTCGGCCGGCCGAACGCGCGCGCCGTTCTCTTTCGAGGCGTTCTCCACTTCGAGCGACTTGCCGTTCGCGAGCGACATGATCTGGTAGACGCGCCTTGGGTCGGGCACGTAGGGACCGACCCGGCCGAGCGGGGTCGAGAAGCGCCGCTCGATCGTCGCGCGGACGATCGATGCCTGCTTCGGCGTGAGCGACTTCGGCGCCCCCGGGTAGTAGGACATGATGTTCTTTCGGAGGAACGGGAACGGAATGCCGTTCAGAATCACGAGCGCATCCGGGCCGCAGGAGAGTTCCTCGATGTAGGCCTCCGGAGGCGTCTCCGGAAGTCCGTCGCCGTCGAAGAAGTCGGGCTTGTTTCCCGCCGCGCGGAACGCCGCGGCCGCCTCCCCGCGTTTCTTGAACTCGCGGAAGGTGTGCGACAGGCCCAGGTAGTGCCCCAGTTCGTGCGCGAGGAGCGTGATGTTCTGCGCGCCATGGCAGACGACGGTCGCGTCGAAGCCCGGCATGACGACGAAATTGTACGCCGTGCTCGAGAAGCCGCCGCCGGTCGGCCCGGCGTCGGGACCGTGGCGGAAGAAGACGACGATCTTCTGCGGGAATCGCGCCGCGAAGTCGTTGGCGATCGACTTCGCGCGCTCCCACCGTTCGTCGCCCGGGAGGTGCGCGAAGATCGAGTTCACCTCGGTCGAGTGAAGTTCGGACCAGTCGCCCTTGTCCGGCGTTGGGTCGAACTCGAAACGCACGCGCGCGGCGGCGTAGACCTCGTTCGCCTTCGCGATCCAGGCCGCGACCTGCAACGGCGTGATGCCGGCCGCGCGCTGGCCGGCGCACGTGTCGGTGACCTTCACGGCGTGGACGTGGATCGAGTACCAGCAGGTGTCGGCGTCGGTGCCGCGGGAGAGGGTCCCGCGCGGAATCTCGAAGCAGTTGGGCTCGGGCTGGGCGTGCGCGACCGGGGGCCGCGCGCTCGAATCGGCGATCGCCAGGAGCGCGAGCGCGCCGATCCCTCGCAGGACTCGGAGACTTCGCCGCCCGTTCATCCCTCGATTCTACCGAACTTCAGGCCCGCGTCATTCGCTTACGTCGACGGGCGAGGGGGCGGCTACTTCCGGGTGACGAGGGTCTGGAAGTCGGTCACGATCTCGATCGACGACGTGGCCGATTGCGGCGGCGGGACGACGAGCGCGAATTTCTCGCCGGACGCGTCCACGCTCCACGAAGCGGCCGCGAAGGCCGACGATCGCATCGGAAGCAGGAAGAGGGCGCGCGGCGTGCCGGGCCGGAATCCCGCGGCCGTATCGATGTCGACGGCCATCAGGCGGCCGTCGAGCCCTTCGAAGACGATCTCGCGACCACCCTTCGTCCATCGCGGGAACATCGCGAGCGAATTCGAGATCTGCCACCGTCCGGGCGTGCCCGTCAGGCTCTGGACGTAGACCTGAACGTCGCGCGCCGTGCCGAACGCGTAGGCGAGCCAGCGGCCGTCCGGGGAAATCTGGGCGTGCCCACCGGTGAGCGACGCGTCAACGAGGCGCCGCCATTCGCGGGCGCTCCCGTCCGTCGGCGAGGTGAACATTTCGCCGTTGATCGTCCCCATGATCGCCTGGGATCCGGCCGCGGCCCACTGCCAGAGGAAGAGCTGGGGCCGCGGCGGGACGGGAACGGAGTCCTGCGCGCCGAGTCCGTCCACCGACCCGATTCGAATCTTCGCGTCGCCCGCTTCGGGCAAGAGGCTGTAAGCGAATCGGCGACCGTCCGGGGACCACTCGGGCGTGCTCGCACGCCCGTTCGTGAAGGTGAGCTTCGTGTCGGTTCCTCGGGCGAGGTCGAGGATGCTGATCTCGCCCGCCGAGATGGTGCCGACTCGTCTCTCGACGAGGAGGAACTTCCCGTCCGCCGAGAGCTTCGGATTCGCGAGCGTGCCCGACGCGACCGACTCTCCGATCATGGCCCCGCTGCGGCTCGCGAGCCGGAGCGACCGATTCTCGCCGAGCGGAAGCCGCGCGAACGCGAAGACGCCGCTCTCCGAGCTCGAGAAGTGGCCGCGCGCCCCGCCGATGCGAAGATCCTCGACCAGCGGGATCGCCGGGCCGGTCAATTCCCCTTTCCCCATGTCGAGCTTTCGCGCGACGAGCGACGCGCCTCGAACATAGAGCACCCATCCCCCCGGCGCGTACTCGACGCGGCCATCGGACTCCCCCAGGAGTTTCGACGTGAGGGCGCCGATCTTGCCCAGATGGATCTTTCCGCGCTCCGCGCCGAGGCTCGAATAGGAGATGTAGAGGAAGTGCTCGCCGTCCGGAAGGAAGTAGGGCCACGCATGGCCCAGTTCGCCCGCGGCCCGGTCGAGCGTCGTGGCGGGCTTCAATTCGCCGCCGCCCGCCGGGACGTATCGCAGCGAGTCGGTGCGACGGCCGTCCATGAGGATCGTCCCCTTCGAGCCCCAACTGAGATCCGCTCCACCCTGCGCCTCGCAGACGACGACGGGCGAACCGCCGTTGATGTCGAGGCGCTTCATCTTGCCGTCGGAGATGAAAGCGATCTCGCGCCCGTCCGGCGACCAGTAGGGGCGAGTCAGCCCGTCCGTGCCCGGGATGCGGCGCGGAACGATCTCGTCCATCCCACGCACGTACGCCACGGTGTTGTTCAAGGAGTCGATGACGACATAGACGAGATTCCGGCCGTCGGGAGAGATTCGCGGCCATATCGTGTCGCGGCTCCCGGGGACCGCCGTGTCGGGCCGGAATCGATAGATCGCCTTGGGCGCGTTGGCGCGCGGATAGAGATACGCGGCGGTCGCGATGGCGGCCACGACGGCGACGGCGGCGATCGCCCACGGGAGCGGCGAGGCGCGGCGCGCCTTCCCGCGCGCGGCGGCGATCGACGAGGCGTCCCCGGGGAGCGGCGTCTGCGGCGCGAAGGTGCTCCCCGCGGTGGAGAGCCCCGCGGCCTCCGCGATTCCGCGGAGCTGCAGCTTGATGTCGTGCGCCGTCTGGATGCGCTCTTCGGGGTCCTTCGTGAGGCAATTGCGAATGAGGCGGTCGAGTCCCTGCGGCGCGCCCCCGGCGATCGCGGCGGACGCGGAGCCCGACGGAATCTCCGCGATGGGCGCCGGCTCGCGCTCCAGGATCGCGGCGATGAGCGACGCCTGGCTCCGCCCTTCGAAGGCGCGGCGGCCGGTCGCCATCTCGTAGAGCACGCAGCCGAGCGCCCAGATGTCGCTCCGCGCGTCGGCCTCCGCGCCCTCGAGCTGCTCGGGCGACATGTATTGGAAGGTGCCGAGGAGCGTGCCCTCCGCGGTGAGCGCCTTTCCGACCGTCGGCGAATGCGTGAGCGTGGCGCCGGTATGGCTCGAGCCCGCGCCCGGGCCCGCGAGCCCCGTGGCGCGCGCGAGGCCGAAGTCCATCAGCTTGGCGCCGCTCTTCGTGAGCATGATGTTGCCGGGCTTGAGATCGCGGTGGATCACGCCCGCGCGGTGCGCGCGGTCGAGCGCGTCGGCCACTTGCGCGCCGATGCGGAGGAGTTCCGGCCCGGCGATGGCGCCGCGGCCGATCCGCGTGGCGAGCGTGTCCCCCTCGATCAATTCCATGACGAGGTAGGCCGTCTCGCCCTCGGTGCCGACGTCGAAGAGCGTGCAGATGTTCGGATGGTTGAGCGACGAGACCGTCTTCGCCTCGCGCTCGAAGCGCGCCCGAATCTCGGGCTGCGAGGAGAGGTGATCGGGAAGGACCTTCACGGCGACGTCGCGTCCGAGCCGCGTGTCCCGCGCCCGGTAGACCTCGCCCATGCCCCCCGCGCCGAGCGGGGAGAGAATCTCGTAAGGGCCTAGTTTGACGCCGGGTTCGAGGGCCATGGGGCGGGAGGGTAGCACGGATGGCCCGACCGGAAACTCATTCCGTTTTCGGGTCCGACCTGTGGGGGAATCGAACCGTGAGTCCCGCCGCCGCGGCGTTTTCGTCGAGCCCCTCGGTGCTGCCGAGCCGCCCCGCCAGGTTGAGCGTGAGATTCCGGTGGAGATTCACGTCGGTCTTCACGACGAGGCCGAGCCGGTCGTAGGGGATGCCGGAGCTGAGCCCGACCCAGCCGTTCACGCCGGATCCCGGACGCAGACCGAATCCGACACGGACGGTGCTCCCCCCCGAGACGAGCGGGAGATCCTCGAGCGAGTGGATCGAGAAGTGGATCGGCCCCGTCAGCGTTCCGATGCGAAAGTGCGCGCTCACCGGCCAGATCTCGTAATCCTCGACTCGACCCGGTCCCTCTTCGGCAATGCCGGTGATGTACCCGGCCCCGATCCCGACGACACGCCCCTCGAGCGCGACATGCGGATTCAGGAGCACAGCGTCCTCCGGATAGCCGGGCATGCTCCGGAGCACCGCCTGCCTCACCCCGACGACGAGCGGCCCCTTCGTCTTGTGCTCCACGGCGAACCCCATGTCGCGGTAGTAGCGGATGTCCTTGTTGATCAC
>DASTSZ010000145.1:0-6615 GCA_035760425.1 Candidatus Eiseniibacteriota bacterium
CGCGATGATCCGCCGCGCGAGGAGCACGGCGCCGCCCGCGACGAGCAGGAGCACCGAGACTTCCCCGATCGATCCGGGCCGGAGGCCGAGCAGGAGATTCGCGTAGGGCGATCCCGCGCCGCCCAATACCCCCATCGCCGCGTCGATGCCGCGCTCGCGGAGCGCGCCGAGGGGCGTGGCGGTCGTCATGGCGTCGACGTCGGCGAACCAGGGAGCGGCGGTCGACCACCCGGAGGTCATGGCGAGCGGGAAGGTCGCCATGAGAAACGCGCGTCCCACGAGGGCCGGGTTGAAGAGGTTGTAGCCGAGCCCGCCGAAGATCGTCTTCGCGAAGAGCACCGCGAAGACGCCCCCGAGAAACGCGGCCCACGGCGGCAGGAGCGGCGGGAGCGTCATGGCGAGCAGGAGTCCGGTGCAGAAGGCGCTGCCGTCGCGCACCGAGGTTCGAGTCCCCGGCCCGCGCGTGGCGACCCACTCCGCGCCGACGGCGCCCGCGATCGACGCCGCGAGCACCGCGAGCGCGGGCCATCCGAAGACGACGACGCCCCAGACCGCCGCCGGGGCGAGCGCCGCGTTCACCGTCCACATGATCTTCGTCGTCGACTCGGAGGAGTGGACGTGGGGGCCCGGGCCGATGACGAAGGCCGGCTCCTTCCGTTCCGGAGCGGCGGCGGCGGCGGGGGCCGTGGTCGGCTCGGACGTCATGGCTTCGCCCTCACCTCGACCGCGCGCCGGAGCGCCGACTTCGCGACCTGCATGAATTGCAGCAGAGGTCGCGCGGACGGGCAGACGTAGGTGCAGCAGCCGCACTCGTAGCAGTCGAGCGGCCCGTAGGTCTCGGTGTCGAGCACCTTCCCCGCTTCGACGCGAACCGAAACCTGGTCGGGCTCGAGGCCGAGCGGGCAGGCGTCGAGGCAGCGCGCGCACTGGATGCAGGGCCCGAAGCCCGACTCCATCGGCCCCGGACCGGTGAGCAGGAGAAGTCCGTTCATCCCTTTCACGACGGGAAGGTCGAGCCGCGGCAGCGCGCGCCCCATCATCGGTCCGCCGGCGATGAGGCGCGAGGTGTCGGGGCGCATGCCGCCGCACGCGTCGACGATCGCTTGGAGCAGAGTTCCGATCGGCACGCGGAGGTTCTTCGGTTCGAGGACGCCTGGCCCGCTCACGGTGAGGATCCGGTCGAGAAGCGGGCGGCGGTAGCGGAGCGCGTGATGCACCGCGTGGGCCGTCGCGACGTTCTGCACGAGCACGCCGACCGCGGTCGGAAGCGAACGGGGCGGGATCGTGCGGCCGGTGAGCGCGGTGACGAGCTGTCGCTCCGCGCCCTGCGGGTAGCGCACCTCGCACGGCACGACCTCGAAGCTCTCCGCGCCGAGCGGGACCTCGCGCGCGGCGGCGCGGAGCGCCTCGACCGCCGGCATCTTGTCGGCCTCCACGCCCACGAGCACGCGCCGCACGCCGATGAGGCGCGCCATGGCGAGCGCGCCCTCCACGATCGCGGCCGGCTCCTCGAGCATCAGGCGGTGGTCGGAGGTGAGGTAGGGCTCGCACTCGGCGCCGTTCAGGACGAACGTGTCGACGCGGACGCCCGTCGGGAGATTCAGTTTGCGATAGGTCGGGAAGGCGGCGCCCCCCAGGCCGACGATGCCGGCCTCGCGGATGCGATCGATCATCTCCTCGCGCGAGCGCGTCCGCCACTCGGGATCCTCGGCGAACGCCTCCTCCTCCTCGCCGTCGCGCGCGATGATGATCGATTCGACGGAGACGAGCGTGGGGTGCGGGCGCTTGTCGATCGGCTTCACCTTGCCGCTGATGGTCGCGTGGAGCGGCGAGCCGGTCGCGCCGCCCTCCGCGATCTTCTGGCCGCGAACGACGCGGTCCCCCTTCTTCACGATCGGCGTCGCGGGCTCGCCGAGGTGCTGCACCAAGGGGAGCCAGACTTCGGGAGGAAGCGGCGACATCGGCTCGATCGGGCGAAGCGCGGTGTCGCGCTTGTGCGTGCCGGGGTGCACCCCGCCGCGCCCGAAGGTCTTCAGTTCGATCCGCTCGGTCGTCATGGTCACCCGATGAAGTGGGCCTCCAGGGCGCCGGGGAATCCGCCGAAGCGGCCCGGCCCGAGGAGGAACGCCACGGTGGAGCACCGGTCCGAATCGACGCCGGTGCGAGCGCGAACGGTCGCGCTGAGCGGACCCTTCGCGGGGCGGCCGCCGCGGGCGTCGAGCAGGTGGCCCACGAGTCTCGCGCCCATGCGGTGCGACTGTTCGGCATTGCCGCTCGTCGCGATCGCCTCGTCGCGGAGGGTGAATCGGCGGTCGACGGCGCCCGTGACCGGGTGCGCGACGCCGATGCTCCACCCGGAGGAGTGCTCGTCGGGCGTTCCCATCGCGTAGACGTTTCCGCCGACGTCGACGAGGCCCGCGCCGATCCCTTCGGCGCGAAGCGCGTCGATGGCGCGGTCGAGCGCCCACCCTTTTCCGATCGACCCGAGATCGAGCCCGGCGCCGCGGCGCGTCAGGCCGAGCGTCCCCGCGCCGCGGTCGAGCGCGACGAGGTGGGTGCCGGTCCGGCCGAGCGCGTCGGCGATGGCGCGGTCGGAGGGGAATCCCTCGCGCGCGCCGTCGTAGAATCCGTAGAGCCGCATGAGAGGCAGCACGGTCGGGTCGTAGATCCCGCCCGTCCGCCGCGCGCCGTCGCAGGCGCGGCTCACGACGTCGATCACGTCGGCGTCGACGGCGACCGCGCGAACGCCGGCGGCCGCGTTCACGCGCGCGAGCTGGCTGTCGGGACGGTGGATGCTCATCTGCCGGTCGACGCGCGCGATCGCCGCGAAGGCGCGCTCGATGCCGCGCGCCGCGCGGGACTCGTCGCCGTCCACCGCGACCACGCGGACCCACGTGCCGAGCGCGGGGCGCGCCGTCTCGAGGCGCGTGGGGCGCGCGCGGCCCGCCGAAACGGCGCGGCCGAGGAAGGGGATGGCGCCCGCGCCCGCGAGGAGACCGAGTTGAACGAGGAAGCGTCGCCGGGCGGCGCGCGGATCGGAGGGCGAAGCGGCGGGAGAATCGACGATTGCGTCGGGTGACGGCTCGGCCATGGCGCGCTCCGATTCGAGTCGGCAGATGGGAGGCCGGGGCCCCGTCGTGGAGCCGCCCGCGCCTCGAGATCCCCTGCGATGAACCTTACGGCTCTTGCCTCGGTCGAACGCATGGCGCAATGGGTCCATGCCCCCTTGGTACCTAAGTACCCGGATTCGCCGAAGCGGCGATGTGGCAAAGTCTTGGAAGGAATTCAGCCAAGGAGGATGCAATGCCGAACGTACCCGTCTTCTTCGTCGATCAGGATCTCTGCACCGAATGCGGCGACTGCATCAAGCTGCTCCCTCAGGCCTTCCGAAAGGTGGAGGACGAGGAAGTCGCCGAGGTCTACAGCGAGCTGGACGAAACCCACCGCCCGAAACTGGAGAAGATCATGGCCGAATGCCCCGGCCACGCGATTCTCTGGCGGAAGAAGTAGGCGGCCATGGAAGCGCCCGCCCGAGCGACCGAACTCCAAGAACTGCTGAAGACGTCCGTCCTCGAAGTCCGGGGGGACGGTAAAGCGGGCGGGGGGCTGGTGCTCGCCTTCCAGAGTCTCGCCAGCCTGATGCTCCGCGACGACGGGATGCACGTCCAGGAGTGGCCCTTCTTCTCGAGCGCGCGGCGCGGCGCCAACATCCGTTCGTTCCTGCGCATCAGCCGCCGGCCGATCCTGGCCGCCTGCGAAGTCACACGGCCCCGCCTCGCGGTCCTCATGGACGAAGGCGCGGCGCGCTCCGTCGACTTCGCGCAGGGCGTCCCGCCGGGCGGCACGTTCGTCCTGAACACTCGCCACACGCCCGAGGAGTGCGCGAAGCACTATCGCCTCTCCGGGCGCGTCGTGACGGTCCCGGGCGACGACATCGGCACGAAGCACCTGAAGCACGCGATCGGCAATGTCTCGCTCTACGTCGCGACCGCCCGCGCCATCGGCGGATTCGGCGTGGAGCAGGTGGCCGACTCGTTCTTGCAGACGTTGAAGAAGCGGCGCGTCCCCGCCGCCATCCTGGAACGGAACCGCGCCGCGCTCCTCGATTCGGCCGAGTCGATCCGCGAAGGGGTCTTCGACGAGGCGGGCCCGAACGACCACCCGCTTCCGGAGTGGGCGGGCTACGGCGAGCTGCCGGTCGGCGCGCAGACGCCGCTCCGGCTCTCGCAATCGAACCGCACGGCCGACTACGCGCCGAGCGGCTTCCGGCTCCGTTTCGAGGACCCGTCCACGGCCTGCACCGGCTGCGCGCACTGCGTGACGAACTGCCCCGAGGGCATCATCCGCTTCGTTCCCGACGCCGAGCGCGGCCTCCTCGTCACCGGCGTCGACGTCAGCACGTTCTGCAAGCTCTGCCGCGAGTGCATCGAGGTCTGTCCGGAGAAGCTCTTCAAATCCGTTCCGTTCGAAGATCGCTGGGAGGAGGTGTTGGTCTCGTGAAGGATTCCTCGTCCGTCGTTCCGCCCGCGCCGATGGCGCACCACACCACGCCCTCCGGCGAGATCTACCCCGGCGCGGTGAACCTCGATCCGGTGCGCGCGGCGCACAAGATCCTGCATGAGACGCGCGACAGCATTACCGCCGACGGCAACACCGCCGCCGCCATCGCCACGCTCCAGATGTGGCGCTGCGTCCTGTTCGCCGGATTCCCCATCACGCCCTCGACGAAGTACATCGAGACGGTGGCGGCCGAGATCGCGAAGCAGGTGGGCGGGAAGAAGCGCGTGAAGCTGATGGAAGCGGAGCACGCCGTCGCCGACTACTTGGTCGGCGCCGCGGCGGCCTGCCGCGATCTCATCTACCCGACGGCCACGAGCAGCGTCGGCCTCGATCACATGACCGAGACGACGCGGTCGCTCGGCGCGAGCGGGCTCGGAAACGTGCTCCTCATCGACGTCTACCGCGCCACGGCGAACTTCCCCCTCTGCATCGAGGGGGACCCCTCCGACACCCTCGCGCACCGCGACGACGGCTTCATCCAGATCGCCTGCCGCGGAAAGCAGCAGATCTACGACACGATCGTGCAATCGCCCTGTCTCGGCATGCATCACGAGGTGATGACCCCCGTGATGCCCGGCTACTACGGCATCAAGGACAGTCACCGGAACGCGCGGCTCACGGTGGAACCCGATCGCGACATCCACGCGTTCCAGGATCGTTGGATCAAGCCCTGCCCGTTCCCCGGTCTGGTGAACGGCGACACCGCCTTCGGCAGTTGCGTCACGTCGCGCCACTTCCAGGGCTTCAAGGTCTCGCAGAAGCGGCGCATGGAGCGCGTGCTCGACGTCCTGCCGATGATCGGCGCCGACTTCGAGCGGCAGTTCGGCCGGCCCGGTCTCGCCTTCTTCGACGCGACCGGCTTCGACGGCGACGGCGCCGCCGATCTCGCGGTCGTGAGCCTCGGCCCCGACTTCGGGACGTTCGAGGCGGTGCGCGAGTCGTACGCGGCGCGGCGCGGCCTCAAGGTCGCCGGGCTCGCCATGCGGCTCCTGACCCCCTTCCCGCGCGACGCCGTCCGCAAGCGGCTCGAGCGGGCGAAGGTGGTGCTTGTCGTGAATCAAGCCCATCACCACGGCCGCGGCCATCTGACGCTCGACGTGGCCGACGCGCTGGCGGACCTCGCGTCGCCGCCGAGGATCGTGAGCGTCTTCGCCGGCATGGGCGGCGCCGACGTCTCCGAGGAGACGTGGGAGACGATGCTCGACCATGGGCGCGGCGCGCTCGAGGGGCGCGCCCTGCCGCCCTGGGCCGTGTTCCATGAAGGGAGGGCCCTATGAGCGGCTACAAGGAAATCGCCCTGCGCGACTCGTGCTTCCGCCCCGGCTCGACGCTCTGCCCCGGCTGCATGGAGTCGATCGCGCTCCAGAACGTCGGACGCGTCTCCGACAACGGCGCGAAGACGATCTTCACGATCGGCACGTCGTGCGCCGAGGTCTCGAGCCTCGCGTTCCCGAACGTGGTGGCGTGGGGACGCGGCGAGGGCTCGCCCGACGACTTCGCCAAGTCGTTCTCGATCATCCACAACGTCTTCGAATCGGCCCCGACGCTCGGGGAGGCGGCGCGCGACGTCTCGGACATCCTCCTCGACCACGGCGCCATCGATCGCCCGATCCAGGTGATCTCGGCCAGCGGCGACGGCGGCGCGTTCGCCATCGGACTCCGCTCGCTCCTCCATACGATCTACCGCCAGTCGCGCATCACGATGATCGTGCTGGTGAACGAGATCTTTGCGAATACGGGATTCCAGTATTCGCCGGCGACGACGCCCTTCGCCGAGACGAGCACGACGCCGGTCGGCGCCGCGCAGCTCGGGAATCCGAGGCTGCCGCTCGACTACATCCATCTCGCCATCGCCGCGGGCGCGGGATTGGTGGCGCAGGTGAGCCCGGCGCACGGAAAGCTCTTCGTGAAGACGATCGAGAAGGCGCTCGCCTGCCCGACGACCGCGGTGGTCTTCGTGCCGGCCCCCTGCATCAGCGGCTGGAAGTTCGACGACGGCGAGACCGTGCACCTGGCCGAACTCGGCGCGCAGTGCGGCGCCTATCCGGCGTTCGT
>DASTSZ010000146.1:0-2576 GCA_035760425.1 Candidatus Eiseniibacteriota bacterium
CGTAGCTCGAGGCGATGTTGACGAGCGAACCCGTGAGTGCGGCCGACGGCGTGGTGAAGTAGCCGTAGAGCGCGATCGTGCCCGTCTTCCCGGGGTTCACGTTCCACGAGGAGGTGATCGCCGCGGCGGTGCTTCCGTTGGCGATCGCGCCTTGGAGGAGCGTGAAGTTCATCGAGGTGCCGCTCGTGATCGCGATGGAGAGCGAGGTGACCGTCGTCGCGTTCAGCGTCACGTTCCGCACGCCCGAGAGGACGAGCGCCTCCGCCGGCGAAGCGAGAAGAAGCGGCGCGAGGACGCCCAGCCCTAGGCCGAGCGCCCTCGTCTGCCGCGCAAACAACCGCACGATCCCCTCCATGGGATGCTTTCCGCGTCCGCTCTTAGAGCGCCCGAGCCTGGATGCGGAGCGTGCCCGTGTACGTGCTCGCGGGGACCGTGGGGCTCGCCGCGAGGTTGATCTGGAGATCGAGATTGTCGCTGCGCGTCTTGATCTTGTTCACGCCCGTGACCGCCTCGGTGAAGAGGAGGAGGCTGCCGCTGGCCGGCCCGACCGCGTTCGTCTGCGTGAAGGCCGTGTAGGTCGCGACGGCGCCCGTCGTCATGCGGCCTTCGACGTAGGTCGAGGCGATATCGTACGTGCCGTCCGTGAGGGCGGCCGACGGGGTGTTGAAGTAGCCGAAGAGGCTGACGGCGCCCGTGAGGCCCGGATTCAGGTTCCACGAGGTCGAGATGGCCGGCGAGACGTCGCCCGCCGCCGCGCCGCCCTGGGCCAGCGTGAAGTTCACGGTCGCGCCGCTCGTGACGCTGACCGTGAGGGTCTGCGCCGCGTTGGCGTTCAGCGTGATGTTGGAGATGTTCGAGAGGGTTTGGGCCTCGGCGTTCGCGGCGAAGAACGCGACCGCGCAGAGCGCCGCGGCGCCGCGAATCAGGTTGCGAAGACTCATGGGACGATGACCTCCGGATTACGTGCCGGGACGGGTGGGACCGAGCCTGTCCACGGCGGTCTGACCTTCGTAGGCCCCCGACGTCTACGGAACTATCGTCCGGTTTTCCGGAAACTTTGGCGAAAAACGGGCATTTCTACCGGTCGTGCGGAATGAAGTTCCGGTCGTGCGGAATCGAATGTCGAGGATTGTGCGAAAACGCGCAGGGGGCGCCGGAGGGGAAAACGACAGAGGGGCGGACGCCTGGCGGCGCCGCCCCTCTTCGATTCGACCGCGGGAGATTACAGGTTGAAGCCGATGCCCGCGCGGAAGTTGATGTAGTTCGTGCTCTGGCCTTCCGTGGAGACCGTGTGGTACTGGAGGCCGAGGTTCATCTTCGTCGTCGGGGCGACCGGGAAGTTCACGCCCGCGCCGAAGTTGAAGCCGATCTTCGACTCGCTGGCGTCCGTGTCGCCGTTCACCGAGTCTTCGTACTTCGCGGAGACATTGTAGTAACCGACGCCGCCCTGCGCGTAGAAGCTGGTGCCGACGCCCGGGCCGAACGTGTAGCGGACGGCCGGGTTGACGCGGAGGATCGAAGCCGACGTCGTCGTCGTGGCGCTGCTCAGCGGATCGGTGTACTCGGCCGAACCGAGGTTGTCGTACGACACTTCCGCGCCCCACGAAACGGCCGGCGACGCACCCTTCCAGTACGAGGCGCCGAAGCCGATGCCGCCGCCCATCGCGTCGCCGCTCGGCGTGACTTCATCCGAGTTCTTGTTGTAGCCGGCGTTGAGCTCGAGCGTGCCGACCGGGCCCGCGAACGCGACCGAGGCGACCAGGAGCGAAGCAAGGAACAGGATCGAGATATTGCGCTTCATTTTCGATTTCCCCCTTCTGAAGGTGGATCCGACTTACCGCCACCACCCAACCACCCTGGATCCGTCGTCGCCGACCCTCGGCACGTGGATCCATCCGCAGACAGGGAGAAGAATCGGCATCTGATCTCGGGAACTTGAGCGTCGGGGCCGGGATGGGGCTCGATCGGGCCAAACCGTTGCCGCACAGCCGGGTGCGGCCTCGTTCCGCAAGCCTACGCCTCGGGAATCTCGACTTCCGAGCGCGGCATCCGCGCCTCTTCCACGCCGCGAAAGAAGAACCAATAGAGGACCGACGCCACGATGTAGAGGCCCGCGGCGATGAGGAGAGGCACGGTGTAGCCGCTTCGCTCGATCATGGCGCCGCCGATGTCGGCGCTGATCGCCCACGCCGCGAACCAGGAGAGCGCGAGAAGGCTGTTCGTGACGGCATGGTCTCGCTCCCGCACGACTTCCATGGCGAAGTGGGAGCTGAGCGGCTGGTTCATGTTCATGAGCGCCGCGCGGAGGAAGAAGGATCCGATGACGAGCGGGAGCCAGCCGGAGAGCCCGAGCACGAGCATGAACGGCACCGACGCCAATTGCGTCGCGACCACGCCGCCGACAAGGCCGAATCGCTTGGAGACGGTGGGGCCGAAGAGGTTTCCGACCACCATGAAGCCCTGCATGACGGCATAGAGCGCGCCGATGGCGGCCTCGTCCATGCCGAAGCGGTCGCGGAAATAGAGATTCATGAAGGGAATGATGAGCCCCGCGCCGAGGCCGATCAGCATCGAGG
>DASTSZ010000147.1:0-8075 GCA_035760425.1 Candidatus Eiseniibacteriota bacterium
CCCGAGAATTGAATCCCCGCCGGGTAGAATTGAGAAATCTGATGCGCGCCTCCCGAGCACTCTGCGACGAGGCACTGATCCGGCGGCGGTTCCGGGCAGGGCTCGTACTGTTCCGCGAGCCCCGTGCACGTGTCGTCCCAATAGGCGAATGAAGCGGGCGGGTGGTGCTCCTGGTAGTCCTCACCATCCATGATCTTGACGTGCACGCTCTCAACGCGCGTGTCCTCCAACGGGATCATCTGGCCGAGCCCCGATCCCGTCACGAGCAGAGCGCACAGTGGGACAAGTCTCGCGGTACGGCGAATGCACTCGAGCATGGAACTCCCCCCTTTGTCTGGCCTCGCAGCCGGTATCTTCAAAAGGCGCAAGAACGGGGGCAAATGGCTCATGCCGCCGATGTCCGGCGAGAGCCGCGACCCGAAGCTCGGGCGACAATTAGTTGTTATCGACTGATGCGAAACGGCTTCGGGGTCCGCCACCGCCTTGGGACCGCGCTGCCTTGACGCCTTCGAGACTCCCCCCGTAAACTCCTTCTCTTACGGCACTTTCCCCCGAATCGAGGGCCCTCCGTTGTCGTTGCAGCGTCCCCGCGCCCTGGTCGTCGACAAGGACACCGCCGAAACCCAAGCCCTGCTGGGGTTTCTGGAGGCGAACGGCTTCGACGTGCAGTGGGCGAAGGACGGCGAGCAGGCCTTCAACGTCCTCGACGCGCCGCCCCCCGACAAGGCGGGCGCGGTGCCGCTCGGGCACGAGGTCCTCATCACCGAACTTCGCGCGCAGCGGATCGACGGGCTTCGCCTGTTGGAGATCGCGAGGAAGCGAAACCCCGAGGTCTGCGTGATCCTTATCGCAGACGCTGGCGGGATCGATCTTGCGACGGACGCCATGCGCGACGGCGCATACGATTTCCAGCTGCGCCCCTTGAATCTCCCCAAGATGCTCGCCGTCATCCAGCGCGCGCTTTCGCATCAGCAGCTCGTCACGCGCGTTTCGGCGCTGGCCGAGCGGCTCGACGAGCGGCTCCGCATCCCGACGCTCACCGGCAACTCGCGCGCCATGCAGACGCTCACCGAGCGGATCGCGCAGATCGCGCCGACGCGGGCCACGACGCTGATCCAGGGAGAGACGGGGACCGGTAAGGAACTCATCGCGCAGGCGATCCATCAGCTCTCGCCGCGGAAGGACGAGCGCTTCGTGAAGCTCCACTGCGCCGAACTCTCGGAGAATCTGATCGAGAGCGAACTCTTCGGCCACGAGCGCGGATCGTTCACCGGAGCCGAGCAGCAGCGGAAGGGGCGCTTCGAGCTGGCCGACGGGGGCACGCTCTTCATCGACGAGATCTCCGAAGTGCCGATGAACGTGCAGACGAAACTCCTGCGCGTCCTGCAGGACCGCCAATTCGAACGCGTCGGCGGAAGCGAGACGGTGAAGGTCGACGTGCGCGTCGTCGCGGCGACGAACAAGCCGCTCGACGTCCTCGTCTCCCGCGGGGAGTTTCGGGAGGATCTCTACTACCGGCTCCGCGTCGTGCTCCTGGAGGTGCCGTCGCTCCGCGAGCGGAGCGAGGACATCCCGCTCCTGGTGGAGGCCTTCATTCGCGAATTCAATCGCGAGCACGGAAGGAAGGTCTCGGGCATCACGCGCGGCGCCATGGACCGCCTCATGCACTACGAGTGGCCGGGGAACGTCCGCGAGCTGAAGAACACGATCGAGGAACTCGTCATCTTCACCGAGGGGAAGCGCGTGCTCGACGTGGCCGACCTGCCGCTCGCGCTTCGCCAGCAGCGGGGCGCCACCGCGCCCGACCTCCATCTCCACGTCGGCATGACCATGCAGGAGATCGAGCGCGCCGCCATCGAAGCGACGATGCGTACGGTCGCGTACGACAAGCAGAAGGCGGCGAAGATGCTCGGGATCGGGCTGCGGACGCTCTACCGGAAGTTGAAGGAGTACGGGCTTTGAGCGGCGCGGCGGGCGGCGACGGCGTGGCGGGCGGCGCGGCAAGCGGCGCACTGGACGGACGTCCCGCGGCCGGCATCTGCGAGATCATCCTCGTCGTGCCGGACGTGGCGGCGACGTTCGCCTTCTACCGCGACGTCGTCGGGCTCCCGGTGGACGACGATTCGAGCGATCGCTTCAAGTGGCTCTGGGCGGGCCCGCCGGGACGCGCGCAGCGGATCGGCATCACCGCGGGCCCGCTCTCCTTCGGCGCCGCGCACTGCGGCGGCCCGCAGCATTTCGCGTTCGGCGTTCCGCGCGCGCGCATTCCGGAGTTGAAGGCGCGGCTCGAAGCGCACGGGCTCGAGGTGGAAGGGCCGGTGGAGTTCCGCTTCTGGGACGCCGAGTCGATCTACTTCAGCGACCCGGCCGGGAATCGCGTGGAGTTCTGCGGATTCAGCGCGCGGCCGACGGCCGTAGCTCCATCTCCATGAAGACCGCCTTCGGCTTCATCGCCTCCGGAAAGTCGTCCGGCGCCGGAACCCGCCGAAAACCCGCCGCCTCGTAGAGCGCGTGCGCGTTCGTCATCGTGTAGTAGCTGTCGAGCACGAGACGGCGGTAGCCGATCGAGCGAGCCTCGGCCAGGACCGCGTCGAGCAGTCGCCGCCCGATCGAGAGGCCCCGTAGCCCCGGCCTCACGTAGACCCGCTTCAACTCCCCCTCCGTCGCGTCGTGCGGCTTCAGCGCGATGCACCCGGCCGGCTTCCCGTCGTAGGTGGCGAGGAGCAGCCGTCCCGCCGGCGGCGCGTAGACGCCGGGGAGCGTCGCGAGTTCGCTCTGCAATCCGTGAAAGGTCGGCGCGGCGTCGCTCGCGGGATCGAGCGAGAAGGCCCAGGCCGTGTACTCCTCGAGTAATTCTCGGGCGGTGGCGACCTGGGCGGGCGTGGCGACCTGCGCGATCGTGACGGCGTCGCGGGGCTCGTTCATCGCGCGCCGGTCCCCGCGCGACCGGCGCCCGGCCCGCCGCGCACCGCACCCGCTCCCATCCTCTCCAACCGCGCCACCTCCTCCCGTAGAAGCGCCGCCTCGCCGGGATTCGTCGTGAGGGCAGCCGCCTCGCGAAGCGCCGCCAGCCCCAGGTCGGGACGCCCCAGTCGATTCAGGAAGAGCACCGCCATGTCGCGTCGCGCCGCGGCGCGCTCGGGGATGCCCGCCGGCACCTGGTCGAGCTCCGCGACCGCCTCCTCGTAGCGGCCGAGCGTGGCGAGCGCCTGCCCGATGTTGAGACGAATGCGCGGATCGCCGGAGGCCTCGAACGCGCTCTCCATCTCGGCCAGCGCCTCGTCCGCGCGCCCGAGCCGCTCCAGGGCCATGCCTCGATAGAGGTGGAGCGGGTACGCGTTCGGTTCGCTTTCGAGGCCGCGTCGCGCCGCTTCCTCCGCGCCCGTGAAGTTCCCCAAGTTGAGCCGCGCGAGCGCGAGTTCGGCGTAGTTGCGCGAGTTCAAGTTCCTCGCCCGGACCTGAAGTCCGCGAAGCGCCCACTCCTCGGCCCGATCGTACTGACCGCCTTGCGAGAACAGGGTCGCCATGTCGTGACACCAGAGCGCCAGGCGGTGCGTGCCGCTGGGCGTCGGCATGAGCGCGGCGAAGAGACTGTCGCGCTCGGCCCGCGTGCTGATGCCGCGCGGCACCGAGCGGACTTCGATCGCCGGCCCCGAGAGCGCCCGCGTATCGGAACGCCAGAGGAGCGGCGCGTGCGCGCGGAGCCAGCGGTAGTAGGCGGCTTCGTTCGGGTACTTCAGCGAATCGGCCTCGAAGCGCCGGGAGATCTCCCCGGAGAGAACGATCGTCTCGAGCCCGTCGAGGAATTCGGGACGGTAGGCGGGCGCGATGAGGGGCGCCTGGGTGGCGAAGAAGGGCCAGATGACGAGGATCCGTTCGCGATCGGCGAAGACGGGTCCGTAGAGTTCGGTGGCGAGGAGCCGCGACGGGCTCACGTTCGCGTTGATCCATCGCCGCGCCTCGTGGCGCGAGTCGGGCTTGCGAAGCGCGGCGCGCACATTCCAGAAATCGGGCGACGGCGCCAAGATGCCGACGGCCGCGACGATCGGGACAAGGGGCGCGCCGGCTCGCGCGAGCGCCGGAACTCGAGCGCGCAGAAGATCGGCCAGCGCGAGCGTCGCGACCGCGGCCGCGAGCATGAAGAGCGGAAAGAGGACGAGGAGATAGCGCTCCTGCGCGGCGCGAAGGAGCCCGTTCGCGCCGACGATGACGATCGTCGCGACGACGAGGGCGCGGGCGCCGTTTCCGCGGCGCCAGAGCAGGACGCAGCCCGCGATCGAAAGCAGGTAGATCGGCCATCCCAGCGAATGGGGCAGCGACGTGAGGAGATAGGTCGGCAGGGAGATCGGGAACTCGCTCTGCCCGACCCAATCGCTGAAGAGGCTCTTTCGCTGGACCGCGAAGGCGTCGGTCGTCGTCTTCCAGTCGAGGAACGTGAAAGGCGTGGCCGCGAACATCGCGAGCCCGGCCACTCCCGTCGCCAGCGCGAAATGCTTCCACCGCCCGCCGCGCGCGTGCGCGAGCGCGAGCGGCAGGAGAAGCGCGAGCGGCACGTACTTGCAGGCCGCCGCGAGCCCGATCCAGACCCCCGCCCAGACGGAGTCGCGCGGACCTCCGCCCTCCGCCACGCGGATCATCGCGCCGGCGGCGAGCGCGACGAAGACGAGCGCGAGGAGATTGGGATCGCTGATGTGCTGCGACGTGAGGATGTGGAGCGGATTCGCCGCGAGGAAGGAGGCGGCCAGGATGGCGGCGCTTCGCCCGACTAGCGGACGCGCCAGTCGCCAGGTCAGGTAGACGCTCAGGACGCCGATGCAGGCGTTCACGAGGCGGGCGAGGAGGAAGAGCGCCGCCGAGTCGCGCTGCACGTGCCCGGCGAACGCCGACACGTTCGCGCCCGCGTGCGTCAGCATCCAGCCCGCCTTGTAGAGGAGTTGGATGGCGAGCGTGAGGTAGAACGAGAGCGCGGGCCAGCCGCCCGTGTGCGGATTCAGGTCGAACTCGTTGAGCCCGCCGCGCCACATGCCCCAGGCGCGCATGATCGTCGTGCGGTCGGTCTCCTCGATGGCGGTGTCGTCGATGACGTTGATGCCGAGCGAGACGTCGGGGAGCCGGTCGGCGATTCCCCAGAGCCGAAGTAGGGCCGCGGCGATCAGGATGAAGAGGAGCGCGCGGTCGGGGGCCGGGAATTTGAATTTGCGTCGCGGCTTCGCGGCCGCGGCCGGCGTGCTCGCGGTCCGCTTCGGCTGGCTCCGGCGCTTCGTCACGCGCGGGCCCGCCGTGGGGGCCGCGCCAAGGCGACAATTTGGCCGGTCGGCGACGGGAGGCTGGCGGTGAGGCGGTCGGCGTTCATAAGTTGTTGCGGCATTATAGGAACGCGCCGCCCTCCGGCTCAACGCTTCTGCCGTTTGGACAATCGGGGGCTCCGGACGACCGCTCTCGATTAGCACTCAAAACAGGTGAGTGCTATTTTTAACGCCATATATAACAACTATTTACGCGCCAAACTTGGCACCTGGGTCAAAACGCGGCACGGCGATTGCGGTAGAGTAGGGGCTGGTCGCGGGGTTCGGCACCTCCCGTGCCCATTTGTCAGCGAGTCACCATCCACACCATTGAAACGAAGGAGCATCACTCCATGTCCGTCAATGTGAAGCCGCTGTCGGATCGCATCCTCGTTCGTCGTCTCGAGGACACTGAAGTGAAGCGCGGCGGGATCATCATCCCGGACACCGCCAAGGAGAAGCCGCAGCAGGGCGAGGTCATCGCCGTCGGCCCGGGTCGCTTCGAAGACGGCAAGCGCGTTCCGCTCGACGTCAAGAAGGGCGACAAGGTCCTCATGGGCAAGTACTCGGGCAGCGAAGTGAAGATCGACGGCACGGACTACATCATCATTCGCGAGGACGAAGTTCTCGCGATCGTGAACTAGTCCTTTCGCCGATCGAACGCACACCTATCTCTGCAAGGAGAACCAACGAACATGGCAGCGAAGGAAATCATTTTCGACGAAAAGGCGCGCCAGGCGATCCTGAGCGGCGTCCAGACGCTCGCCCGGGCGGTGAAGGTGACGCTCGGACCGCGCGGCCGTAACGTCGTTCTCGACAAGAAGTGGGGCTCGCCGACGATCACCAAGGACGGCGTCACCGTCGCCAAGGAAATCGAGCTCGAGGACCGCTACGAGAACATGGGCGCCCAGATGGTCCGCGAGGTCGCCACGAAGACCTCCGACATCGCCGGCGACGGCACGACCACGGCGACGGTTCTCGCCGAGGCGATCTTCAAGGAAGGCCTCCGCAACGTCACGGCCGGCTCGAACCCGATGGGCATCAAGCGCGGGATCGACAAGGCGGTCAAGGCGATCGTCGAGGACCTGAAGAAGATGTCGAAGAACGTGAAGGATCCGAAGGAGATCATGCAGGTCGCGACGATCTCCGCCAACGGCGACGAGGAGATCGGCAAGATCATCGCGGACGCCATGGAGAAGGTCGGCAAGGACGGCACGATCACGGTCGAAGAAGCCCGCTCCATCGACACGACGCTCGACACGGTCGAGGGCATGCAGTTCGACAAGGGCTACATCTCGCCCTACTTCGTGACGGACAAGGAAGGCATGGAGTCGGTTCTCGACGACTGCTACATCCTGATCTACGAGAAGAAGCTCTCCAACATGAAGGACCTCCTCCCGGTGCTCGAGAAGGTCGCGCAGAAGGGCAAGCCCTTCCTCGTGATCGCCGAGGACGTCGAGGGTGAGGCGCTGGCCACGCTGGTCGTGAACAAGCTCCGCGGCACCCTCTCGGCGTGCGCCGTGAAGGCTCCGGGCTTCGGCGACCGCCGCAAGGCCATGCTCGAGGACATCGCGGTCCTCACGAACGGCAAGCTCATCACGGAAGATCTCGGCATCAAGCTCGAGAGCGTGAAGATCGAAGACCTCGGCCGCGCCAAGCGCATCACGGTGGACAAGGACAACACGACCATCGTCGAAGGCGCCGGCAAGCACGCCGACATCCAGGGTCGCATCGCCCAGATCAAGAAGCAGATCGAGGACACGACCTCGGACTACGACAAGGAGAAGCTCCAGGAGCGTCTCGCGAAGCTCGCGGGCGGCGTGGCCGTCATCAACGTCGGCGCGGCGACCGAGACCGAAATGAAGGAAAAGAAGGCCCGCGTCGAGGACGCGCTCCATGCGACGCGCGCGGCCGTCGAAGAAGGCATCGTCCCCGGCGGCGGCGTGGCGCTCATTCGCTGCATCCCGGCGGTCGACAAGCTTCAGCTCGAGGGCGACGAACTGGTCGGCGCGTCCATCGTGAAGCGCGCGATGGAAGAGCCGCTCCGCCAGATCGTCAACAACGCCGGACTCGAGGGTTCGGTGATCGTCGAGCACGTGAAGAAGGAGAAGAAGGCGGTCGGCTTCAACGCGGCGACGGAGACCTACGAGGATCTCTTCGAAGCGGGCGTCGTCGATCCGACCAAGGTGACGCGCAGCGCGCTGCAGAACGCGGCGTCGGTGGCGGCCCTCCTCCTCACGACCGAAGCGCTCGTGACGGAGCTTCCGGAGAAGAAGAAGTCGCAGCCCATGCCGCAGGGTGGTGGCGGCGGCGGCTACGACGACATGTACTAGTCGTCAATCGTCGCCTCGCGGGGAGCCGCGTTGTGGGACTCGGTGACCAGTTGAGGTCGATGATGATGGGGGGGTCGGAACCCACGGAGGGGACCGGCCCCCTCGAGTTTTTTCCGCAGGGAGAGTTGATGCCAAGCGATGCAACGCCCTGGTCCTTGTACGTTGACGAGGCGGGCAACACGGGATTGAACTATCTCGATCCGCAGCAGAGGTGGTTCGCCTCCGCGGGGATTCTAGTTAGACCTGAAGTTCACGACGCTTGTGAGCGAGCCATCGCATCATGCCTCTGGGCGGGGCCCTACGTTCAAGAGGAGCTCAAAGGCGCGCGACTACTTCGGTCCGGACAAGGAAGGCGACTCGCGATCAGACTCCTGAACGAATCGGGCCGAGCCGGTGCAATTCCAGTTTTCGCCTTGATCGAAAAGCAGTTCGCACTCACGAGTAAGTTCGTAGATTT
>DASTSZ010000148.1:0-3658 GCA_035760425.1 Candidatus Eiseniibacteriota bacterium
CGGCGCCGCCCGCGTGGACGCCGGGCGCGAGCAAGAGGGTGTCGCCGGGGGCGGCGGCGGCGACGGCCGCCGCCAGGCGGCCGGGCGCGGCGTCCACGCGACGGGACGCGGCCTCCGCCGGTCGCGGACTCGCGGCGCAGAGCGCGATCGCAAGCGCGGCGGCCGCGCCGCGCGCGATCCTCTCGAAGGGCCTGCGCATCACGCGCCCGCGGCCCGCTTCCGCCGTTCGGCGCGCCGCTCGAGGTAGATCGCGATCGGCCCGAGCGCCCAGGCGATGCCGAGGAGCACCGTCCCGGCGCCGGGAATGCTCAGGACCTTGAAGTTGGCCATCTTCGCGTACCCGATCAGGGGCGGCGTGAAGGTCGGGAGTTTGATGGCGGCGCGTGGGTTGAGGTCGTGCCCGTAGCTGTAGAGCCACTGCGCGTAGTCGGCGAACATGACGACGGCGAACCCGGTGAAGACGAGCCATCCGAGAAGCGCGAGCCATCGGCGATTGAAGAGCGCCGCCAAGAGCGCGCAGATGCCGAGGCCGGTCAGCGCCTGGGGCAGATAGGTGAACTCCCGGAAGTCGCCCGGCGTGATCGCCTTCATTCCGACGTAGTGGTTCAGCGTGTTGATCTTGTCCAGGTCGCCCCGGATCGTGTTCGTGTAGATCGAGAGCGTCAGCCCTTCGCGATACTGCGGCGCCCAGAGTTTCATGTGCCAGACCGGGAGAACCGGCAGGAAGAAGACGGGCAGGAGCACCAGCGCGGCCAGGACGATGAGACGCCGCTCCGCCGTCGAGAACGCGCCGCCGAGGTAACTCACGAGAAGGCTCCTTGGGATGAGGTGTCGAATCGAGAGGGGCGGCGCTCGAGGCGCCGCCCCTCCGATCGTGGATCGAGACTACTTCTTCAGCAGGGCGACGACTTCCTCCAGTTTCTTCGGATCCGGGCGCTGGATCGCGGCGATCGGCGTGCCCGGGGGATTCACCTGGATGTAGCCCTGCATCTCCTGATGCAGCGCGCTGCAGAAGTTCGTGCAGTAGAACGGATTCACGCCGGCGCGCTCGGCCACCCAGCGAATGGTCTTCGTCTCGCCCGGGTCGACCTGCGTGTTCTTGCTCGAGAACGAGACCCCGAAGCCGTGCGTGATGTCCTGGTCCTGCTCCAGGTTCGTCACGTGGAAGTAGACCGTATCGCCCTGGGCCACGCGCACGATGTCGGGCGTGAAGTGCGTCCGGATCGTGAGCATGTAGACGTCGACGCGCTTGCCCTTCCGCTCCACGCGCGCCTCCTCGGCGGTGGTGATCTTCCAAGGGTTCTTGTTCTCCGCGAGCGGATAGATCTTCAACGGCTTCAGTTTCTCCGCGCGGATCATCTGCGCGTAGTGCGGCTCCGGATAAGTGGGGAAGTCGTAGAGGACTTCCATCTTCGGGCTCTTCAGATCGATGAGCTGCGTCGCCTCCGGATGCGAGGGGCCGAGCGGGAGATAGCGGTCCTTCGCGATCTTGTTGAGCGAGACGAGATACTCGCCCGTCGGGTGGCGCGTGTCGCCCTCGGAGGTCATGAGATGGCCCACCGAGTAGTAGATGTCGACCTTGTCGGCGACGTTCCAGGGAGGCCCGACCTTCCACTTCGCGATCTGCGAATCGAGGAAGAGCGACGTGTAGGCGTAGCCCTTGTCGTCGAACTGCGTGTGGAGCGGTCCGAGCCCGACCGGAACCTTCGCCTCGAGGACGTCTTCGTACTTGAGGACCGGGATGCCGCCCTTCTCGCCGTCGAACTTGCCCGCCTCGATGGCGGCCATCATCTTCTTGTAGGAGAAGACCGTCACCTCCGCCTGGAGCTTACCGCTCGCGCAGATGTATTCGCCGGTCGGATTCACGTCCACGCCGTGCGGACTCTTGGGCGTCGGCATCAGGTAGATGATGCCCTTGACCTTGTTCGGGTCGAGCACCGGGACGCCGCCGATCTGGTCGGCCTTGCCCTCGTCCACGGCCTTCTGCGCGGCGCGCCAGTCGACGGCGGCCACGAAGTCCATCTCGTTCTGCGAGGCCTTGATCTCGAGCGAGTCGAAGGCCATCTCGCTGTTGTAGCAGGTGAAGAACTCCCAGCCGTGGCTCGGGCCCTTGCCGGCGTCCGCGAGATCCCAGTCGAACGGCGGCGTGAGGATCTCGAAGCCGAGCGACATGTGACCCTCGGGGCTCACCTTCACGCCCGCGATGATCCCGTTGAAGTTCTTCGCGAAGTCCTCGACCTTGCTGAACTTGTCGCGCGGCACCGGAAGCGAGAAGCGGGAGGCCGCGAAGACGTACTCGGTGTTCGGCGTCGGGAAAGGACAGGCGTGAGCCGCGGAGAGGTTCGGAATCGGGCCGAAGATCTCCTCGGTCGTGAAGCTCGACAGATTGATGCGCGCGATGCGCGCGTTCGGCATGTCGTTGATGAAGAGCCAGCGGCCGTCGTAGTCGCCGTCCGTCTCCGAGAGCCCCGGGTGGTGCGCGTCGCCCCAGGAGAGGCCGCCCAGGCGCGACTTCGTCTCCTCGTCGTAGCCGTAGCCCTTGGCCGGCTCCGGCGTGAAGACCGGGATGGTGGTCAGGTAGCGGCAGGAGGGAATTCCGTAGACGTAGACCTGGCCCGAATGTCCGCCCGAGAAGAAGGCGTAGTACTTGTCGTACTCGCCCGGCTTCACGTAGGTCTTGGCGGCCGCGTCGCCGCCCTTCGGCCCGGCGCATCCGGAGAACTGAACGGCGACCCCGACCAAGAGGACCGCGGCGGCGAGATACGGAAGAATACGTTTCATGGGTTCCACTCCTCCTCGTGACCGTTTCACTTCGGGGCCGGAAGCTCGCCCTTGGCCTCCGCCTCCTCGTCGAGCTTCTTGAGATACTCGATCACCGCCTTCGCCTCGTCCGGAACCAGGCCCTGATTCGCCATCTGGAGGTTGTACTCGCCGAAGAGCTCGCGCGAGATGGGGTCCTCCTTGATCATCCGCTCCGGATGGAGGATCTGCGCCTCCATCCAGGCCGCGGTGCGGCGCCGGGTCACGCCCCGAAGATCCGGGCCGGTGAGCCGCTTGCCGTAGGCGTGGCAGGCCGTGCAGCCTTTCGTCTTGAAGATCGCTTCCCCCTTCGGCGCGAGCGCAGCCGCCACGGGCGAGTCGCCCGCGCGCGGCCCGTTGTCGAGCGGGGACTTGTCGGGCATGGTGGTCGCGGACTGATCCTTGGCGCCTCCGCCGCCGCAACCGCCCAGCGGAAGGACGGTCGCGAGCAGCAAGAGAAGAACCACGGGGATGCGACGGGTCATGACGCGTCTCCTTTCGGTCGTCTCGCCTTGGGGCGAGTCGTGGGGGCGGTCTCCCGCCGGCGCGAGAGGCGGGCCGAGACGGCCGCGATCTCGCGCGGCGCCAGCAGCTGCGGCGCCAGCCGGAAGACCAGGGCTTCTTCCTTTCGAATGTGAAGGCGGAGCAGGTCGGCCAGGTCGTGGACCTGCACGCGGATCTGCTCGCTCCGTTCGGGCGTGACGGGCTCGCGGAGCGTCGCCGCGAGGCGCGCCAGCATCTGCCGCAGCTCCGCGTGCTCCGAGAAGAGAGGCTCGATGCTCCCGCTCGCCGCCGGAATGGCCCCGAGCAGGGCGGGGTAGAGCACTTCGTCCTCCGCCGCCATGTGGGACGCGAACTG
>DASTSZ010000149.1:0-6331 GCA_035760425.1 Candidatus Eiseniibacteriota bacterium
ACGCGGGCGTCGGCCTCGCTTCCGGCATGGCGGTCACGAGCGTCCCGAGGCAGAAGTCGGCGAGCGGCAGGAGCACGTTCAGGTTCCGGTTCATGTAGATGTGGTGGATGCGGTGGTGCTTCTTGATGAACTGGAAGTACTTCATCCGTTCGATCCAGGGGATCGACGGCATGTGCATCAAGTAGTGGAGTCCCTCGTAGCCCGCGTAGTAGAGCGCGAACGCGCACCCCAGGCTGATCACGAACGGCAACGCCGGCAGGCTCCAGCCGATCGCCGAGAACCACCAGGCGAGCAGCACCCACGGCGTCACGTTGATGGCGATGAGGAGCGGTCCGCCCCACCACTGGAACGTGAGGGCCTCGTGCTGCTCTTCCTCGACCACGTGGAACGTATCGTCGTGCTTGCAGAGCTGATGGTGCACGAGCGTATGGGCGGTGAAGCAGCCCTTCGGAAGCCAGGGACGATGGAGCCAGTAGCGATGGAAGGCCCACTCGATGAACGACGCTTGGACGATGCCAGCGAAGGTGCCTGCGAGAATGGCGTAGACGAGAGTCACGGGGCTCCGATCGTCGGGGTCAGGAAAAGGCGGGATCGCGGCATGGCGGGTCCTTTCTACTAGTATCGGCGCTGCGGCGCCCGGCGACCAGCGAAATCGCCCCGCTCCTCTACCCTATGCCGTGCGACGGGATTAGCGCCGTTCGCGCCGGCCCGTGCACGCCGCTTTCCTACTCCGGCGGCGAGTCGGCCGAGGGACGAGCCACCGCGATCCACCGGCCGCTCCACGACTCGACGTCGACGCGCCAACGGCGCGGATGGCGGAAGAGCGGCGGCAAATCGGCGCGCCACGTGGACTCACCGTCCGGGTGCACCGCGACACGGTAGGGATGCAGCCCCAGGTCGAGGCCGACCCCTTTCAACACGGCCTCCTTCACGGCCCAGAGCAGCGAGGGCGCCTCGCTCGGCGCCACGCCGGCCGCGCCGGCCGCCCAGACTTCCTCCGGAGACGCGATGCGCTGCAGGACCGACGCGTCGAACCGCTCGCGGCCGACGAGATCGACGCCGATCGGCGCATGCGCGATCGCGGCGACGGCGGCGTCACGATCGTGCGCGACGGAACAGTGGGCGTCGGGATCGCCCGACACGCGCGGCGCCGCGCCGGCGCGATGGAGAATCGAAAGCGGCTTCGGGTCGTCGCCGGCGTCCGTCGGCCCGCGGCCCCGAATCGCCTCCCGGAGCGCGATCGTGCCGAGGAGCGCGTCCGACTGCCGCAGATCGGGAACGCCGTCCCACCAGAGGTGCTCCGCGGGGAGGAGCCACGCGTCGGCGATCGGCTCGAGGGGATGCCCCTCCTCGAGATGGACGCGAGCGATCGTGGCGGCCGGCGAATCCGGCAGCGCGGATACGTGACGCAGAAGTCCGGAATCGCGATCGTATCGAGGGGAGCGGTCGGGATCGACCGCGGGACGCGGCGCGAGCGCGTCGTCGAGTCGTGGCGTCGGAGCCATGGCAACCTCCGCGGAGACGCGCGGGGACCGAGACCCTCACGCTCCCGCCGATCATAGGCGGGCCGCGTCCTCGGCGGCCATGCTCCGTAGGTAGCAGGACGGCGGGGCCGGTCAGTCGACGAAGGCGATCTGGACCCAGAGCGAGCGGGGCGTGGCGCCGTAGAACGACCCGGGGTCCCCTTCTCGAAGGCCCGCGCCGAACGGCAGGTAGAGGCTCGCGCGAAACGAGAATCGGTTCCCCGCGCTGAACGTGACGCTCGGCTCGATCAGTCCCGAGCCGTCGCTCGGGGCCGCGAGGATCGTGCCGCCCACCGACCACTCAGGGTCGAACTCGTAGGTCGTCCAGAGGGCGGCCGCGTGGCGGCTGAGGATCTGAGTGTCGCCGCGCAGGTAACGCGCGACGAGGCGCGCGGAGCCGAAGCGCACCGGGACTTCATCGGCCGACGGCGCGCCGAATCCCGAGTAGTGATACTCCGCGAAGAGCGGGAGCCCGTGGCCGACTCGAAATTGGTAGGACGCGCCGGCCACGAGCTTCCAGACCGACCGGCCCTCGCCGGGGATGGACTCGGGCAGCCGAAACGCCGCCGCCTCGCCGTGCGCCTCGGCGCCTCCGACGGCCGCGCTCGCGGTCGCGCCAGCGAACCAATCCTCGCCTCGGCGCCCGGCGAGCAACTCCCCGTCGATCTCCCCGGCATACCCGCGAAGCCGCGCGCCGAACGCCGACGACGGGATCTCCTCGCCGAACGCGGCCACCGCCTCGACCGACGATCGCTCGCCGAGACGGAGATCGCCGCGAACGGCGTCGACGCCGCGGCGCCACTCCCGGTCGGCTTCCAGCGGATGAAACGGCGCGAAGAGATCGACCGCGCCGAAGAGCACGCCGCGTCCCCATCCGATCGCCTGGCGGCCGATCGTCAGTTCCGTCCGCGCGCCGTGAAGCGCGAGGAACGCACGGTCGATCTCGTGTCGCCACGTGACGCCCGGCGGTTCCGCGAGCGACCAGTCGAGCGGGCGAATGCGAAAGGGCGCGACCGCGCTCCCGGGGAGGATTCCCGCGGCGACGTTTCCGCCGGCGATGGCCGAAGCGGCGCGCCAGCGATGCTCGTACGCCGCGACGGCCGTCACGCGCCCTCCCGGACGCGCCTCGAGTTCGAACCGCGCGCGCCAGAACCCCTCGCTCGCGTCTTGCGACGTGGCGGCGGCCAACCCGGCGGGAAATAACGAGAAGAGGCCCGCCGCCTTGAGCGACGTGCGAAGCTCGAGCCTGGATCCGTCGCTCCCCGCCATCAATTCGCGCGCGTCGCCGGTCGGCGCCGCGAGCGCGAGGACCGCGCCGAGGGCGAACGCCGTCGCGGCGACCCGCCCGAGCCGACGACGCACGTCGCGAGACGCACCGGCCGCGCTCACCACGGCTCCGACCGGGGCGGCGGCGCCGTTCCGATGCCCGGCACGATCTCGTGCGGCGGCTCCGGCGGCTTCTCTTCGTCGCGCGCCACACGCCCGTCGACGAGCGTGATCACGCGCTCGGCGTGCGCCACCACACGCGGGTCGTGGGTCGAGAAGAGGAACGTCATGCCGTGCGCGCGCCGGAAGTCGCGCATGAGGTGCATGAGAATCTCGGCGTTCTCCCCGTCCAGGTTGGCCGTCGGCTCGTCGGCCAGCACGAGCCGGGGACGCGCCGCGACCGCGCGCGCCACCGCCACCCGCTGTTGCTGGCCGCCGGAGAGTTCGCTCGGCCGGCGATGCGCCAGTTCCGCGAGACCCAACTCGCCGAGCGCCGCCATCGCCTGCGCGCGGCGCGCCTCGCCCGCGCCCTGGAGTTCCAGCACGAACTCCACGTTTTCGAGCGCGGTGAGGACCGGGACGAGATTGAACGCCTGGAAGACGAATCCGAGCGAGTGGAGCCGAAGATCGGCGCGCGCCTCCTTCGAGAGTTCGCCGATCGGGCGGCCGAGCACCGTCAATTCGCCGTCGGTGGGCGTGTCGAGCGCGCCGATCAAGTTGAGGAGCGTGGTCTTCCCGCTGCCGGAAGGTCCGACGAGCGCGATGAACTCCCCTTCGCGGATCTCGAGGTCGACGCCCCGAAGCGCGGGGACGCGCACGCGCCCCTCGGTGAAGACCTTCGTCACGCCGCGGGCGCGGACGATGACGTCGCCGGCGGGAGCGGGGGTGCGCGCGTTCATTGCGCCGACCTCAGCGCCGCCGCCGGGTCGGTTCGCGTGGCGAACCAGGCGGGATAGAGCGACGCGACGGTCGTCGCGCCGAGCGCGATGACGAGCGCCTCGATGACGATCCACCATCCCATGTCGGCGTAGACGATCGGCTCGAGGATGACGCCCTCGAACGCGTAGTTCGAGCCCATCCACTGCCGGAAGTCGAGCCCGGCCGTGGCCGCCCACGCGATGAAGGGGAGGGCGATCGCGAGCCCCGCCGCGGCCCCGGCGAGCCCGAGGAGGAGCGCCTCCTGGAGCACGAGCCGCACCATGCGCGGCGGCTTCATGCCGAGGGCGGCAAGCACCGCGAACTCCTTCCGCCTCTCCAGCACCGCCGCCAACTGCGCGCTCGTGACGCCGAGGAGCACGATGACGATGATGACCGCGGTGACGAGCCGCGTGGTCGCGCGGTCCTGGCGGAGGTGCCCTTCGAACTCCGGCGACAGCTCCGGCCAGGTCAGCACGCGGTCGCCGCCCGCCACGCGGGCCGCGAGCGCGGCGCGCGCCGTCTCCGCGGCTTGCCAGTCGTCCAGGATCAGCGTGACCTCCCCCGCGCCTTCGCGCCCCGTCAGACGCGCCAGGTCCTCGAGCGTGACGTGGCAAATGCCCGCGTCGACGTCCTCGCTCCCCGTGGCGGCGAGGCCCGTGATGCGGAACATCGCGCTCTCGATGTCGCCGGTCGCTCCGACGACGCTCGCGAGGATCTCGTCCCCGACCTCCGCGTCGAGTCGGTCGGCGATCGCCCGCCCCACCACCACCTCGCCCGTCCCGCCCGGACTGAGATACGCGCCCTGCGCGAGCCGGCGAACGAGGCGATCGGCGGAGGGCTCCACCGCGGGGTCGACGCCGACCATCTCCACCGAGAGGACGTGCGACCCCATCGCCACGAGCACCTGCGCCCGGGCGCGAGGCGCGGCCGCACGGACGCCGGGGAGCGCGCGGGCCGCCGCGAGATCGGCGCGCCAGTCGGCCAGCCGAAGATCGACGTCTCGATTCACGGGCCATTCGGCCGGCACGACGCGGAGGTGCCCCGAGCCGCTCTCGGCCGCCATCGCCACGTAGAGCTGGGCGGTGCCGCGGATCAGGCTGTCGACGTAGAGCGCGAGCGCGCAGCCGATGCCGATCCCGACGACGGAGAGCGCCGTTCGGCGCGCGTTTCGCAGCACGCTTCGAACCGCGTAGGTGGTCGAGACGTTTCGCATGCCTCCCCCCTACCCTCGCATGGCCCGCGACGGCTGGAGCCGGGCGGCGCGAGCGGCGGGCCAGATCGACGCGACGAGCGCGGTCAGGACGACCGCGACGAAGCCCTGAACGACGTGGAGCGCGTTCACCGCGGGAAAAATCCGCATGGAGACCTGGAGTCCCGCGAAGGCGAGTTCCTGGGGCGCGCCGCTCGCCATGCGCGAGAGATCGAGCCCGCCGCGATGCGCCGCGAGAATGCCGCCGACGCCGAGGGCGGTGCCCGCGAGCGCGCCGAGGACGCCGAGCGTCACCGACTCGACGACGATCATGCGCAGGATGCGCCGCGGCGAACAGCCGAGCGCCAGGAGCATGCCGATCTCGCGGGTCCGCTCGAAGGTCGCCATGAGCATCGTGTTCGCGACCCCGGCGGCCGCGGCGATGAAGACGAGCGCGAGGACGAAGAGCCAGGCGGCGCGCACCAGCTCCACGAGGCTCACGAGTTCGGGCGCGAGACGCTCCCAGTCGATCACCTCCGCGCCGCGGAGTTCGGGCCGCGCCGCCACACGAGCCGCCACCGCCGCCGAGCGCCGCGGGTCCCGCGCGTGGATCACGATCTCGTGCGCCGCGTCCGGCATGGCGAAGAGCGACTGGGCCTCGGGGAGATCCATGAGGAGGCCCGAGCGGTTCACCAGGTCGACCGGTGTCGAGACCGAGGCCGCCACGACGTAGAGATCGTTGGCCAGCGAACCGTCGGCGCCCTGCCCGACGAGCGCGAGCGTGTCGCCCTCGGTCACGCCCATGCGGACCGCCAGCGACCGGCCCACGAGGACCCGCTTCCCGGCGGGGAGGGTCGCCGACCCCGCGAGGAGTCCCGAGCGCCCCGCTTCCAGTCGCGGCGCGATCCCGACGACCACGATCGCATGACCCTGCTCCCCTTTCGCGGCCAGCGCGGGAGCGTAGATGCGGGCCGACGCGTTCGCCACGTCCGGATCGCTCCGAATCGCGCGGAGCGCGGCCTCGACGTTCGGCAGCGCGCGATCCATCGCGCGGTCCTTCCGCCATCCGGGCGCGTGCGCCTGCGCGTGCCCGAGAAGCGGCCCGGTGATCGTCTCCACCATCCAGTCGCCGTACCCGGTGAGGATCCCGCCGTAGAAGAGCACGAGCGCCTGCGAGAGGCCGACGGCGGCGACCGCGAGCAGCGTGCGGCGCTTGTTCCGCCAGAGGTTCCGCCACCCGATTCGAAAGGTGCTCGAGAGGGTCATCGGTTCTGCTCCAAGCGCGAGAGCGAGAACGTGTCGTCCGGCAGTGGTCGGTCGAACGAGAGTTCGAGGTAGCGCATCTCCGTCCGGCGCGCCTCGTCCCCGACCGGCGTGAGCACGATGCGGGTCGGGAGCCGGCGTCCCCCCAGCGTGCGCACGTCGTCGAACGTCA
>DASTSZ010000150.1:0-3489 GCA_035760425.1 Candidatus Eiseniibacteriota bacterium
AGGTCCATCGTCGCCATGGCGAGCCCGGCGCCGTTCACGACGCAGCCGATGGAGCCGTCGAGGCGGACGTAGGAGAGCCCCTTCTCGCGCGCTTCGACTTCGCCCGGATCCTCGGCGCCCAGATCGCGCATGTCGGCGAGATCGGCGTGGCGGTCGAGCGCGTTGTCGTCGATGACGACCTTCGCGTCGAGCGCCCAGACTTCCTCGGACGGCGTGACGACGAGCGGATTGATCTCCGCGAGCGAGCAGTCCTGGCTGTAGTAGACGTTCGCGAGCTTCGAGATCACGCTCGCGAGCTGCTTCTGCACCTTCGGCCGCGGATCGAGGAACCGCGCCGCCGCGCGCGCCCGGTAGGCCGGCAGGCCGCGCTCGTCCAGGTGGAGGCGGAGGATCTTCTCCGGCGTCTGGCGCGCCACGTCCTCGATGTCCACGCCGCCGGCGGGGCTCACCATGAGGAGCGGCGTCTCGTACTTCCGATCGAGGACGATCCCCGCGTAGAACTCCTTGTCGATCTCGGTCGCGGGCGTGATGAGGATCTTCCGCACCGCGTGCCCCTTGATGTCCATGCCGAGGATGCGGCCCGCTTCGCGCGTGAAGTCCTGGCCGTTCTTCACGACCTTCACGCCGCCCGCCTTCCCGCGTCCGCCGATCAGGACCTGCGCCTTGATCACGACCGGGAATCCGAGGCGCGCCGCGAACGTCTCGGCCTCCTCGACGGTGCGCGCGACCTCGCCCGGGGGAACGGGAATGCCGCCCGCCCGGAAGACGTCCTTGCCTTGGTATTCGTGGAGGTTCATTTCCGTCTCCGGGTGGTCTTCGCCGATTTCTTCGCGGACTTCTTCGCCGGCGACTTCCGCGCGGGGGCGTGCCCCTTCGCGAGCCGGTCGAGCGCGTCGGCGATGGCGTCGTGGAGCGTCGGCGTGCCGATCTCCTGGAGTTCGTAGCCGACGCGAACGGCGGGATGCTTGATCTTCATGAGGCGGCGAAGGTCGATCGGCGTGGCGACGATGACCACGTCGCACTCGGTCGCGTTGATCGTCCGCTCCATGTCGCGGATCTGCTCGTTCGAATACCCCATGGCCGGAAGCAGCGGGCCGATGCCGGGGTACTGGTTGAACGTGTCTTGAAGCGAGCCGACGAGCCAGGGGCGCGGATCGACGATCTCGCGCGCGCCGTGCTTCTTCGCCGCGATCACGCCGGCGCCGTACTTCATCTCGCCGTGCGTGAGGGTCGGGCCGTCCTCGATGACGAGGGCGCGGTGGCCCTTGATCAATTCGGGGCGGTCGACGGAAATCGGCGACGCGGCGTCAACGATCACGGCGTCGGGATTGATCTGACCCACCGATGCGCGGACCTTCTCCACGTTCCCGGCGTCGGACGAGTCGATCTTGTTGAGGACGACCACGTCGGCCAGGCGGATGTTCGTCTCGCCGGGGTGGTAGGTGCGCTCGTGGCCGGGGCGATGCGGATCGGCCACCACGACCTGGAGGTCGGGCTTGTAGAAGGCGAAGTCGTTGTTGCCGCCGTCCCAGACGATGACGTCGGCTTCCTTCTCGGCCTTCGCGAGGATCTCGCCGTAGTCGACGCCCGCGTAGACGATCGTCCCGCGGTCGAGATGCGGTTCGTACTCTTCGCGCTCCTCGATGGTGCACTTGTGGCGGTCGAGGTCGGCGTAGGTGGCGAAGCGCTGCACGCCCTGCGCGGCGAGGTTGCCGTAGGGCATCGGATGGCGGATGGCGACGACCTTCTTCCCCATCGCCTTCAAGATCTCGCACACGCGGCGCGTCGTCTGGCTCTTGCCGGCGCCCGTGCGGACGGCGTTCACCGCCACGACCGGGACCTTCGACTTGAGCATCGTCGTGCCGGGGCCCATGAGCATGAAGTCGGGGCCCATGCCCATCACCCAGGAGGCCTTGTGCATCACGTATTCGTGCGAGACGTCGCTGTAGGCGAAGACCACCAGGTCGACGTTCTCGTCGCGGATCAATTCCGGGAGTTCCTGCTCGGAGTAGATCGGGATGCCCTTGGGGTACCGGAGGCCGGCGAGCGAACGCGGGTAGCGGCGGTCGTCGATCCCCGGGATTTGGGCCGAAGCGGTGAACGCCACGACCTCGTACTCCGCCCGGTTCTTGAAGAAAACATTGAAGTTATGGAAATCGCGCCCACCGGCGCCCATAATCACGACACGGCGTGTCCGTTTCACTCGAGGCATGCCTCCTTCAAAGGTGGAAAGTGACCGGGGGCCGCCGGGTACGGACACGGCATCGGTGCGGCGGGAGCTTCGAGGCGCTCGCCACGGCGAGGACGGCTCCGGACAAAGCACGTCGGTGTTTGGCAAACCCTAAGAAATCAATGGACGTTACCCGCCCCCTACCGGGGCTGTCAAGGGTGCGCCCGGACGGCAATTCCGGGCCCTTCGGAGGAGTTCTGTGCGGATGAAGCGTGGCGCGTGGATCGCGGTGGCGATTGGGGTGGCCGTGGCGCTCGGTTGGTTCGGGCCGTGGCGGGCGAAAGCGAAGCCGGCGCGCTACCGCGAGGTGGCCGTTTCGCGCGGCCCGATCCAGAGCCAGGTGTCGGCGACCGGGACCCTGAATCCCGTCGACCAAGTGGAGGTCGGGAGCCAGGTCTCGGGGACCTTGGCGCGCGTGAACGTCGACTACAACGACCGCGTGCGGAAGGGGCAGGTGCTCGCGCAGATCGAGCCTTCCTTGTTTCGCGCCGCGTTGAGCGAGGCCGAGGCGGCGATCGAGAAGGCCAAGGTGCAGCTGGCCGATTCGGAGCGCGCGCTCAAGCGGGCGCGCGATCTGAAGGCGCAGGGGCTCGTGTCGGACACCGATCTCGAGACCGCGCAGGCGGCGGTGGATTCGCGCCGCGCCGATTTGCGCCAGGCGGAAGCCGGCGCCGAGCGCGCGCGGGTGAACATGGCGAACACGACGATCACCGCGCCGATCTCGGGGACCGTGATCTCGCGCAACATCGACGTCGGACAGACCGTGGCGGCGAGCCTTCAGGCGCCGAACCTCTTCACGCTGGCGCGCGACTTGACCGAGATGGAGTTGGAGTCGCGCGTCGACGAGGCGGACATCGGTCAGGTGGAGGACGGGATGCCGATCTCCTTCACGGTCGACGCGTACCCCGATCGGGTGTTCGAGGGGCATGTGCGGCAGATCCGCGCCGAGCCGATCACGGAGGCGGGGGTGGTGTCGTACATCGTGGTGTCGCGCGTGCCGAATCTCGATCAGAAGCTGCTGCCCGGGATGACCGCGAACGTGACGATCGTTTCCGCCTCGCGGCCCGACGCGTTGAAGCTGCCGAACGCGGCGTTGCGGTTCCGGCCGCGGGATGAGAGGCGCGCGGGCGGCGGCGGCGGTGCGATGGCGATGGGCGGCGGACGCGGCGGGATGGGTGGCGGTACGGGCGGTGGCGCGCGGATGGGTGGCGCGGGCGGCGGCGCCGGCATGGGTGGCCGCGGCGGCGCCGGTGGGCCGG
>DASTSZ010000151.1:0-7541 GCA_035760425.1 Candidatus Eiseniibacteriota bacterium
GCGCGTTTCGCTTCGGGCTCAACGTCGGCTTCAACGAGGACAAGCAGGACGGCGTGGAGGGACAGGCCATCCTCGATCCGCCCTATTATCCGACGCCGACCATGAACGAATCCGACATCGACGGACATCAGGAGGCCCATACATACGCGGTGTTCGTTCACCTGATCCACGAATTTCCGGTGCGAGACCGGGTCGCGATCTTCGGCGAGATCGGACCGGCGTTCCGCTACTCCCGATCCAAGTACCTCTCGGAGTACGTTTACGGCTACTCCTCTCCCGTCTTCGTTTGGTCCGATGAACGGCGCATCGAGCGTACGGCCGCGATGGATCTGGCGCTCGGGTTCGAGTGGTTCGTTTCGAAGCGGATCTCGCTGGGGGCCCGATACGGCGCGTTCGCGGGCTATAAGTGGGGTGGGCTGAACTACGATCGGGGGTCCAATCGTGTCGATGGGACGGGCTACCAACGCGAATACGACAATCGTGACACCAAGGGCGTCGTGTCCGGCACGAGCCGCGCGACCGTCACGCTGGCAGCCTATTTCTGAGAATTCGATGACTCCCAATCTCCTCGAATCGATCGAAGCCGTCGAAGCCGCCGTCCTCGCCCTTCGCGTCGTCGCGGTCCTCGGCATGAAGGACGGCCGCGATCCGTCCGCGCCCGCCTACCGGATTCCCCAGATGCTGAAGGAGCGCGGCGTGCGGGTGATCCCGGTGAACCCGAAGTTCGAGTCGATCGACGGCGACCGCTGTTACGCGACCATCGCGGACGTTCCCGAGCCGTTCGACACGCTCGACGTCTTTCGCGCGCCGAAGTTCATCGCGGGGATCGCGGACGAGGTGCTCGCGCTGCCGCCGGAGCGACGGCCGAAGCTCGTTTGGCTCCAGTCGGGGATTCGAGACGACGCGGCCGCGGGCCGGCTCGCCGCCGCGGGCGTCCAAGTCGTCCAGGACCGCTGCTTGGGCGTCGACGCCGCGAAGTTTCGGCCGCGCGCCTGATCGCGCCGACCGAGGGGACGCCTCGGAGCCACAGCCCGGCGCCCCCGACATTGACCGCAAGGACCGGATATCGACGTTTTCGCCTCGCCGCTACGATTCCCGCAGGAGTGATGACATGAGCCCCGGCCACCTTTCATCGAGCGCCACGAGCGCGCCGAAGCCTCCGCGATCCGACGACGATCGCTGGCGGGCGGTGCTCGCCCGGGACCCGCGCTTCGACGGGCTCTTCGTGACGGCGGTCCGGACCACGGGGATCTACTGCCGCCCCTCCTGTCCGGCGCGCCATCCGCACCGCGGGAACGTCCGCTTCTACGCGAGCGTCGAGGCGGCCGAATCGGGCGGCTTCCGGGCCTGCCGGCGCTGCAAGCCGCGCGACGCCTCGACGTGGGACGAGAGCGTGAAGCGGGTGGAGCGCGTCTGCCGCTACATCGAGCGGACGCTCGAGGAACGCCAGTCGCTCCGCGCGCTCGCGTCGGTGGCCGGGCTCAGCCCTCATCACTTCCTTCGAACGTTTCAGCGCGCGACCGGCGTCACCCCCGCGGCCTACGCGGACGCCCGCCGGCTCGAGCGCCTGAAGGGACACTTGCGGCGAAAGGAAGAGGTGACCATGGCGATGTACGACGTCGGTTACGGATCGAGCAGCCGTCTCTACGAACGGGCGCCGCGCGCGCTCGGCATGACGCCCGGCGCCTATCGCGCGGGGGGCGAGGGCGCGAGCATCCGCTACGCGAGCGCCGCGACGGCGATCGGCCGCGTACTGGTTGGCGCGACGGAGCGCGGGGTCTGCAGCGTGAAGATCGGCGCGAACGAGGGGGTGCTGGCGCGGGCGCTCCGCGCGGAGTTTCCGGCCGCCGACGTGATGCACGATCCGTCCGGCGTCGGAAAGTGGCTTCGCGGCGTCCTCGCCCACTTGGAGGGACGCGAGCCGAAGGAGGGATTGCCGCTCGACATTCGCGCCACGGCGTTCCAGCGGCGCGTCTGGGAGGCGCTCTGCCGCATCCCGCGCGGCGAGACGCGCAGTTACGCCGAGATCGCGCGCGAGGTCGGGGCGCCGAAGGCGGCGCGCGCGGTGGGGCGCGCCTGCGCCACGAACCCGGTCGCCATCGTCATTCCCTGCCACCGCGTGCTTCGCGGGAGCGGGAATCTCGGCGGCTACGCCTACGGGCTCCCGGTGAAGCGCGCGCTCCTCGACCGGGAAGCGAACGGGGGGCCCAAGCGGGCCCCCCGTTCCAAGCGCTGATCCCCCCGCCCTTCACCCCGCCCTAGGACGTCACCCCCGATTCGAGGGCGTCGCTCGACTCCTCCAGCTCCCGGAAGACGACGCGGAAGCGATCCCGGAGCCGCTCGATCTCGCGCGTGCGGTCGCGGTCGAGTTCCACCTGCGGATCCTCGACGAGTTTGTCGCACGTCTGATTCATCATCCGGAGCCGGTCGCGCAGCAGCGTGAGGTCCTTCACGAACTCCTTCGCCGCCGCCGGCACCTGCCCGCCCTTCGACCACGCGTCGAGCGCCTTGATCCTCTCCTGGACGCGCGTCATCACCTGTTCCATCTCCTGCTGATGCTGCGCGCGCCGCATCTGCTCGGCCGCGTCGACGGGGGCCCCCGGCCGCGCCTCCATGACGATCAGACGCTGCAGCCCTTCGTGGGTCTCGTCCATCTCCCGGTTCATCACCTGGAGCCGGTCCTGGAGCCGATCGATCGCGCGGGCCTGAATGCCCGCGGCCGCCGCGCCCGCCTGGTCGCGAAGCTCGGACGAGTGGCGCTCCATCTCGCGGAGCCGTTCGCAGGCGATACCGAGACCGATCGCGAGGTCCTTGTAGCCCTGCGGGACCGGCATGGCCGCGATCCGCTGATTCAGCTGCTGCACCTGCGCCTGCATGCGCATCATCCGGGCGGCCATCTCCTGCATGCGCGCGTCGCGCGCGGCTTGCATGGCGGGATCGGGCGCGGCGGCCGTCCCGGTCTCGGCATGGCTGACGGCGGCGGCCAGGAGCAGCGCGGCCGCGGCGCTGACGAATCGTTTCATGGCGTCTCTCCTTCTCGCGGCGGCCCGGCGCGAGCGGCGGATCCGCTCCGGAAGTCCGGGCGATGTCGGCGCGATTGACCCTTCGAGTATGGAGCCGCGAGAGGGCGGGGCCCGCGTGGTCCGTTGGTACCGCGCGGTGGGGCTACGCGAGGAGTCGGGCGAGCGCCTCGGGATCGGTGACCGGTTCCCGGCAGGCGAACTTCTCGCAGACGTAGGCGGTGGGCGCCCCGCCGCGCGCGGTCTGCGCCGCGACGAAGGGGGCGAGCGCGGCGAGTTCGCCGCCGTCGCCCGCCGCGGGACGGAGGAGCACGACCTTGTTCGGCGAGAACGAGCGCCGGACGGTGCCGAGGAGTTGCAGGAGCCGGGCGTCACCCAGGTCGGCGGCGAAAACGATCTCGCGCGACGGTCCGAGCGCGAAGTCGACGGCCATGAGTAGCTGCGAATGCGCCGAGGGATGGCGCCCCGCCATCCCGGCGAAGGCGCGGAGGAGATTCGCCGCGCGCGCCTCGTGCGACATGTCGCCGGTGAGGCGCGACAGTTTGAGGAGCACGAGGGCCGCGATCGAGTTCCCCGAGGGCGAGGCGCCGTCGTAGATCTCCTTGGCGCGCGCGAGGAGCGGCTCGCCGTCGTCGCCGGTGAAGAAGTAGCCCCCTTCCCGTTCGTCGGCGAATCGCGCGTTCATCCCATCCACGAGACGCATCGCCGACGCGAGGAACTCGGGCTCGAACGTCGCCTCGTAGAGTTCGAGATAGCCCCAGGCGAGGAACGCGTAGTCGTCGAGGTAGGCGAGATGCGCGGCCTCGCCGTCGCGCCAGCGCGCCAGGAGGCGGCCGTCCGGCCGCGTGAGCCGGTCGCGGATGAACGCGGCCGCCGCGGCCGCCGCCGCCGCGTAGAGCGGCTCGCCCAAGACCTGCGCCGCGCGCGCCATGGCCGCGATCATGAGCCCGTTCCAGGACGTGAGCACCTTGTCGTCGCGGTGCGGGCGGATGCGCGTCGCGCGCGCCGCCAGCAGCTTCTCGCGCGCGGCGTCCAAGCGCCTCGCGAGCGCCGCCGGGTCGAGCCCGAGGCGAAGCGCCGATTCGGCCGGCTCGCCCGCCACATGAAGGATGTTCGTCCCCGTCAGGCCGCCGTGGGCGGGGTCGATCCAGTTGCCGCGCTCCTCGACGCCGTAGACCTCGGCGATGAGAGCCGCGTCCTCCTCGCCCAGCACCGCCTCGAGTTCCGTGGCGGTCCAGACGTAGAACTTCCCCTCCTCCCCCTCGCTGTCGGCGTCCTCCGCGCAGAGGAAGGCCCCCTCGGGGCTCGTGAGGTCGCGGAGCACGTAGGTGGCGATCTCCCGCGCGACCGCCGCGTAGAAGCGGTCGCCGGTCGCCTGCGCGCATTCGAGATAGGCGAGCAGGAGGAGCGCCTGGTCGTAGAGCATCTTCTCGAAGTGCGGCACCTTCCACTCGCGATCGGTCGAGTAGCGGTGGAAGCCGAATCCGACCTGGTCGTAGAGCCCGCCGCGGCGCATCGCCTGAAGCGTCCGCTCCACCATCTCGAGCGCGCGGCCGTCGCCCGAGCGCTTCCACCAGCGAAGGAGGAAGGAGAGCTGGTGCGGCGTCGGGAACTTGGGCGCGGTCCCGAAGCCCGCGAACTCCTCGTCGAAACGCCCGAGGAGTTCCTCGAATCCACGAAGGAGCGCGTCCGTTCCGAGTTCGTCGCCCGGCGACCCGGCGAATTGCTCGCGCACGGCCTCCGTGATTCGCGCGGCGCTCTCGACCACCTGCTCCCGCTGGCTCTCCCACGCGGAGGCCACCTGGAGGAGGAGGTCTCGCAGCCCGGGCCGTCCGAATCGGGACTCGGGCGCGAAATAGGTCCCGGCGTAGAAGGGCTGCTTGTCGGGCGTGAGGAAGAGCGTCAAGGGCCAGCCGCCGCTTCCGGTGAGCGCCTGGCAGACCGTCATGTAGATGTGATCGATGTCGGGACGCTCTTCGCGGTCGACTTTGATGGAGACGAAGTGCTCGTTCAGGATGGCGGCGATCGCCTCCGACTCGAACGACTCGTGCTCCATGACGTGGCACCAATGGCAGGTGGAGTAGCCGATGGAGAGGAAGATCGGCTTCCCTTCCTTCGCGGCGCGGGCGAACGCCTCGTCGCCCCAGGGATGCCAGTCGACCGGATTCTGCGCGTGCTGGAGGAGGTAGGGGCTCTTCTCGCCGGCGAGCCGGTTCGTGCCGCCGGTGACGCCGCTCACGCCGCGGCGGCCTTGGCGATGACGCCGCCGGCGACGACGCGATCGCCGTCGTAGAGGACGAGCGACTGGCCCGGCGTGAGCGCGCGCTGCGGCTCGTCGAAGCGGATCGTCGCCTCGCCCGCCGCGCCGGGGTGCCAGGTGGCGGCCGCGGGCGGATGGGCGTAGCGGATCTTCGCGGCGCCGCGCACGGGGGCCGGGGGCGTCTCGCCGGCGGCGCGGCCCGACCCCGCGACCGGCACGTCGATCGGCGTCGGATAGGAGACGCGCGTGACCCGCGCCTCGTGATGGTAGAGCGCCTCCTCGGGCCCGACTTCCACCGTGCCGGTGGCGGCGTCGATGCTCGTGACGTAGAGCGGGATGCCGGCCGCGACTTCGACGCCGCGGCGCTGGCCGACCGTGAAGGCGTGGATCCCGTCGTGCTCGCGCCACGCGCGGCCGCCGGCATCCTTCACTTCACCGCGCGGCGAGGCGGCGAGCCGCTCGGGAAAGCGCTCCTTCAGGAAATCGAGGTACTTCTTCCCCTCCACGAAGCAGATGTCCTGGCTCTCGCGCTTGTCGGCGACGCCGAGGCCCAACTGCCGCGCGCGCTCCCGAACCTCCTGCTTCGTCAGGTGACCGATCGGGAAGATCGCCTTCTCGAGCACCGCGGGCGCGAGCCCCCAGAGGACGTACGACTGATCCTTCGAGTGATCGGTGGCGCGCAGGAGCGTCGCGCGACCGGAGGCGTCGACGCCGCGGCGGGCGTAGTGCCCCGTCGCCACGTAGTCGCAGCCGAACGTCTCGGCGCGCCGCATCAGCTCCCCGAACTTGAGCCAGTTGTTGCACTGGACGCAGGGATTCGGCGTTCGTCCCGCGAGGTACTCGCCCACGAAGTCCTCGATCACGTGCTCGCGGAACTCCGACTCGAGATCGAGCACGTAGTGCGCGAATCCGAGCCGGCGCGCCGTGGCGCGGCAGTCGTCGATGGCGTCGAGCGTGCAGCAGCCGCGGCTCGGATTCGGTCCGTCGGAGTAGCACCACAGCTTCATGGTGACGCCGATGACGGTGTGCCCCTGTTCGTGGAGGAGCGCGGCGGTCACGGCGCTGTCGACGCCGCCGCTCATGGCGACGAGGATGGTCGAGGGACGATCGGGCAGTACGTTCATGTCGGGGCCGCCTCTAGGCGGCGTACGTGGGGGAGCCGGCGCGGAGTTTCTCGACGACCGGCGGCACGATCTCCAGCACCCGGTCGATCTCGGCGTCGGTGGTGAAGCGCCCGAGACTGAAACGGACGGCGGTCTGCGCGACGACCGCCGGGACGCCCATCGCGAGCAGCACGTGCGACGGATGCGAGGAGCCGGCCTTGCAGGCCGAGCCGGCCGAGACCGCCACGCCCTTCATGTCGAGCGAGAGGATGAGGTGCTCGCCCTCCGCGCCCTTGAACGAGAGGTGCGCCGTGTTACAGACGCGCGGCGCGCCGTCGCCGTGGCGCACGACGTGCGGGACGCGGGCCATGAGGCCCGTCTCCAGCCGGTCGCGAAGCGCCGTCAAGCGAGGCACCGCCGCCTGCATCTCCTCCCGCGCCACTTCGCACGCGCGTCCGAGGCCGACGATCGCGGGGACGTTCTCGGTCCCGGCGCGGCGTCCGCGCTCGTGTTCGCCGCCGTGAACGAGGGGCGCGAGACGGAATCCGCGCTGCACGTAGAGCGCGCCCGCCCCCTTCGGTCCGTAGAACTTGTGCCCGGTGATCGTGAGGAGCGTCGCGTTCCACGCCTTCACGTCGATCGGATACTTCGCCGCGGCCTGCACGGCGTCGACGTGGTAGGCGATTCCCCGGGCCGCGCAGAGGGCGCCGATCTCGGCGCTCGGCTGGATGACGCCCGTTTCGTTGTTCGCGGCGATGATCGTGACGAGGATCGTGTCGGGGCGAAGCGCCGCCGCCACCGCGTCTGGGGTCACGCGCCCGTTCGCTTCGGGCGCGACGCGCGTCACCTCGAAGCCCTCGTGCTCGAGCGCGTCGCAGGCGTGGCGCACCGCGTCGTGCTCGACGGCGCTCGTGACGACGTGCTTCCCCTTCGAGGCGAGCTCCCGGGCCGCGCCGAGGACGCCCATGTTGTCGGACTCGGTGCCGCCGCTCGTGAAGACGATCTCGCCGGGGGCCGCGTTCAGCAGGGCCGCCACCTTCCCGCGGGCCTCCTCGACCGCCCCCTTCGCCTCCTGCCCGAACGCGTGAACGCTCGAGGCGTTTCCGTAGTGCTCCCGGAAATAGGGGAGCATGGCGTCGAGCGCCTCGGGACAACAGG
>DASTSZ010000152.1:0-6431 GCA_035760425.1 Candidatus Eiseniibacteriota bacterium
GGTCAGCTCGTCGGCGCGTCGCCCGAGGCCGCGGCGCGCTTCTTGTCCTCGTCGATCTCCATCACGAAGTTCATCTGCAGCTCGCGCAGCACGTGCGCGAGGAATCGCCCCTCTTCCGACGTCAAGTTCCCCTTCGTCCGCGTCTCGAGCATGCGCAGCATGTCGATCGAGAGCTGCGCCTGCGGCATGTCGCGCTCGATCTCCTGCGTGAAGGGGTTCACCGTCTTCCCCATCTGCTGCATGGCCGCGGCCTGGAACGAGTGGACCAGGCCCAGGAAGAGGTCGCGGTCCGACATGGCGCCCGCGTCGCTCGCGCTCGCGCCGGCGCTCGCCTTCGCCGCCGCCTCGGCCGCCTCGGCCGGATTCGGTGCCTTCTCGGGATGTTCGCTCATGTCGCGCTCTCCTCCGTCGCGTCGTCGGGCAGCACGTCGTCCGACGAGGCTTCGCCCGGCGTCGGGCCGTCGATCCGTTCGGCCAGCACCATGGTGAGATAGGACGTTTCGCGCGCCGCCAGGAGCACCGGATGGTCCCGGCTCTGCCCCATCGTCTCCACCAGTCGGAAGCGCGCGCCCGCCATCTTCGCCGCGTTCCGCAGCAGATCCAGAAAGGCCGGCGCGTCCACGTGGTGCGAGCAGGTCGCCGTCGCGAGCGTCCCGCCCGGGGCCAGGAGCCGCATGGCCGACGCGTTCATCGTGATGTATTTCCGCACGCCCTCCTCGAGCGTCTTCTTGCTCTTCACGAGCGCGGGCGGATCGAGAATGATCATATCAAAGCGCTCCCCTTCGCGGCCGAAGGCGCGGAGCACGTCCTCCACGCGCGCCTCCCGGAACACGACGTCGCGGAGCGAGGCGTTCCGCCGATGATTCTCCCGCGCGCGCTCGATCGCGGGGCGGCTCGAGTCGATGCCGAGCACCGACTTCGCGCCCGCCGCGGCGCAGTGGATCGAGAAGAGCCCCGTGTGGCAGTAGAGGTCGAGGACGCGCTTCCCGTGCGCCTCGCGCGCCACGCGCTTTCGATTCTCGCGCTGGTCGAGGAACTCCCCCGTCTTCTGCCCGCCGCGCAGATCGACCGTGAGGACGTAGCCCTCGTAGGGCGCGTCGACCGACTCGGGTGTCTCGCCCCGCTCGATCGACTCCAGACGGTCGAGCCCCTCGAGCGCGCGCCCCGATCCGTCGCGCCGGCAGACGATCCCCTTCGGACCGACCATCTCCTCCAGCAGATCGAGAATCAGTTCGATGCGCGCCTCGATGCCGGCGGTGAGGCTCTGGGCGCTCAGGTAGTCGCCGTAGCGGTCGACCACGAGACCAGGGAGGAAGTCCCCTTCGCCGTGGATGAGGCGATAGGTCGATTCGACCGGGTAGATCCGCTGGCGCAGCGCGATGGCGCGGCCGATGCGGTCGCGGAAGAGCGCCTCGTCCACCGGACGAACGCGGCGGCTGTAGAGGCGAATGGCGATGAGGGAGTGTGGATTGTAGAGCCCGACGCCGATCGGCGTGCCGCGGTGGTCCTCCACCAGCACTTCGGCGCCCGCCGCGGGCGAGCCTTCGACCTCGGCGATCTCGTTGCTGAAAACCCAGGGATGGCCGGAGCGGATGCGGCGGTCTTGATTCTTCGCGAGTCGGGCGCGCGTCACGCGGCCCTCAAGACTTCCGCCGTTTGGGAGGCTTCGGCTTCGTCAGCTCGGGCGCGAGCCCGAGATAGCCGATCATCTTGTGCGCGAGTTTGGCGGCGAAGAAGTCGGAGACGATCTGGCCCGGGATGGGACAGAGTTCCACGAGATCCATCCCGACGACCTGCCGCCGCTCGAAGACCGCGCGCAACAGTCGGAGCCCCTCGTCCCACGTCAGGCCGCCCGGTTCCGGCGTGCCGACGCCGGGCGCGAACGCCGGGTCGAACGCGTCGAGATCGACGGTGATGTAGACCGGATTCCCGAGGCGCTCGACGATCTCATCGACCGGGAGCCCCTTCGCGCGGATCTCGCGGCCGAGGAAGACGGGCGCCTTCTCGGCGTGCACGTAGTCGGCCTCCTCGCGCGAGACGCTCCGGATCCCGACCGCGACGGTGGGAATACCGAGGTCGCGGATGCGCCGCATGACCGAGGCGTGGCTCAGCTTCGTCCCCTGGTACGAATCGCGCAAGTCGAGGTGCGCGTCGAGCTGGAGAACGGAAAGCCCCGGAAAACGCCGCTGGAGCGCCGCCACCGGCGCCAGCGTGAGCGAGTGCTCGCCGCCGAGCGTAAAGGGCACGATCCCCTTCTCCGCCACCGCCTCCACCGTCTCCTCGAGCCGGCGCATGCCCGCTTCGATGTCGGCGGGGTCGATCTCGATCTCCTCGAGCGTCGTCACGCCGATCTCGAAGGGCTCGCGATCGAGTTCCTCGTCGAAGAACTCCACCTGGCGCGACGCCTCGAGAATGGCGCGCGGACCGAAGCGCGTTCCGGGGAGGTACGACGTCGTCTGATCGAACGGCGCCGGAATCACCGCCACGCGGGCGCGATCGATCTTGGATTCCTCGGGCGAGACGCCGAGGAAGAGGCGCGGCGCCGGCGCGGCGAGGCGGGTGCGGCGGGTTGGGGCGGACACGGGGGCACCTCCGAAACGAAGCCGCGCGGCACGAGGCCGCGCGGCGAAGGATAGCGTGGGAGAGTTCGCGGCGCGAGGGTTAGTAGCGGTAGCCGCCCTCGTCTTCGTCGGTTTCCTCTTCCTCGTCGTCGTAATCGTCGTCGTCGTCGTCCTCGTCGAGGTCGTCGTCGTCCTCGTCCTCATCTTCGAGGAACTCGTCGTCGTCGTCGTCCTCCAACTCCTCGGGATCGTCGTCCTGCTCCATCGGATCGCGATCGCCGTAGAGATCGGACCGACGAGGCGAGAACTCCATCGCGTCTCCGTTTCCTTCCATTTCGTTCCAGCTCATCTCCGACTCCTCGAATCCGGGTGTGCCCGCGAGCGCGCGGGGCATTTCGGAAAACCGCGTCGGGAAGTTACGGACCCGGGGGAACCCCGTCAACGGAAAATCGAACTTTTTCTAACCCCTTGCGGCCATGGCCTTTCGGGAGGCGGCGGTGGCCGACGCCAGCGCCCGCCTCGCGCCCGCGGGGAGCCGCTTCGTTCGAAGAAGACGGCACTGCCGAAGCGTCGCCCGCATCGTCCGACAGGTCGCCGCGCACTCCGGACAGGTTCGCACGTGCGCTTCCAGCCGCGCACAGACGGACGCGCTCACATCGCCCTCCAGGTGAAGACTCCAGGCGCGGCCGACATCGGGGCAGCGACTCGAGCGCGCGTCGGCCGCGTCGTCGGCGACGAGCGGCTTCAACCGTTCGCGCAATTCGGCGCGGCCGCGGTGAAGCCGCGACTTGAGCGCGCGCTCCGTGATACGAAGCACGCTGGCCGCCTCTCGCGCCGAGAGGCCTTCGACGTCGCGGAGCACGACCGCCTCCCGCAGCACGCTCGGAAGGGATCGCAGCGCCGCGGCGACCGAATCGCGCAGCTCGCCCCGTTCGGCGTTTCCATGGGGATCGGATGCGGGATCGGTTTCCACCGGTTCGCCGTCATTTTCGTCGCGCCACGATTCGAGCGAGGCGGCGGGCTTCGAGGCGCGCCGGCGGCGAAGACAGGCGTGGCGGGCGACCGTGTACGCCCAGGTGCTGAGCGTGCCGTCGCCGCGGTAGCGAGGCAGGGCGCGAACGAGCGAGGCGAGGACGTCCTGCGCGATCTCCTCGGCGTCCTCTCGGTGTCGGCAGAAGGTCATGCCGAAACGGAAAGCGGGGCGCGCGACCAGCGCCAGCAGGCGCCGCATCGCGGCAGGGTCGCCCCGCTTCGCGGCGGCCACGATCCGGCGCTCCTCGGCGCGACCCGTCGCGCCTCCCGCGCGCTCGCTGGGGGATTTGGCCCCGTCCGAGAAGTACTTGCCGTTTCGTCGTTTAGAAGTCTCGGCGAATCCTTTCGCCACCGGGTGCCTCCCACCTGTCGCCATGGTCACGCGATCGCCTGTCAGGCCCCCGGGAAGGGGGCGCCGCCGCCGGATGATAGCAGCCCTGCTCATGCCTCTCGTGGCTTCGTTCGGGCTTGTCTGGGCGCCCCCTTCGCGGGCCGACTCTCCATCTCCCTCGCCGGACGATCGGGCCTCCTGGACGCTGGGAAAGGTCCTGGACGCGGCCCGGCAGGCGTCGCCTGCGATTCGGGCGGCCCGGGCGCGGCAGCGCGCCGGCGCCGCCACGGCCGCTGCAGCGTGGGGGGCGCTCTCGCCGCGACTTTCGCTTCGGGGGGGCGCGTCGCGATCGAACGATCCGGCGCTCCTCTTCTCGCAGCGCCTCTGGCAGGGGCGTTTCACTTCCGACGACTTCGCGCTCGACGCCTTGAATCAACCCCCGGCTCGGAACGCGCTCGAATACGGCCTCGTGCTGGAGCAGCCGCTCTGGAACGGAGGCGCGGAGGTGACCACGCCGGCGGTCGCGGCGAGCGCGCGGCGGGAATCGGACGCCGAGTCGCGCGCGGCGGTGGCCGACGCGCTCCTCGACGTCGTTCGCCGGTACGTGGACTACGTCAGCGCTCGTGCGAGATCGCTCGCCGACTCGACCGCCCTCGCCGCGGCGGAGTCCGCCCACCGCGCGGCGGTCGAGCGCCACCGTCAGGGACAGGTTCCCGATCTCGACACCCTTCGGACGTTCGCCCGCGCCGCCGAGGGTGTCGAGCGCTCGCTTCTCGCCGAGCGGGATCGGGACGTCTCGCGCCGCCGGCTCGGGGACGCCATCGGCGCCTCCCCGTCCGACGACGAGATCGCCGCGCCCGATCCGACCGAGCCTGCGACCTTCTTCGCGTTGGCCGCGGGGGGCGGCCGAAGCGCCCCGTCCCTCGAGGCCTCGCGGGCACGCGCGCGGCGGCTCGCGCTCGAAGCCTCGCGCGCCTCGCTCCGGCTTCTCCCATCGTTGAACGGGCTCGCGAGCATGACGTACTACCGCGATCCCGAACTCGACGGCGCGGAGCGACGATGGTTCGCGGGCCTCTCGCTCGATTGGCCGATTTGGGACGGCGCCAGGCGCTGGAACGAACGACGCGCCGCCGCGGCCCGCGCCGAGGGCGCGCGCGCGGACCTGGAAGGGGCGACGCGCGAGTGGGCCGCGAAGGAAGAGGCGGCCCGGCGCGACCTGGAGCTTGCGGGGCCGAGGCGCGACGCCGCGCGGGCCGCGCGACGCGCCTCCGAGGAAGCGCTCCGCCTCGCCACCTCCCGCTACCGGGAGGGCCTCCTCCCGCTCGACGCGTGGCTCGCGGTCGACGCCGACGCCGCGAGCGCCCGGGAGCGGGCGATCGCGCGCGACGCCGATCTCCTGCTCGCGGGTTACGCCTATCTCCACGCCATCGGGGGTCTCCAATGAATCGTTTCGGGATGCGGCCGCGCTCCACCGCCGGCGTCGCCTTGGCGCTCGCCTTGGCTGCGTCGGGATCCATCATCGGTTGCGCTCGCCACGACGAGCGCGCGGCGTCCGACCGCCGGCCGCCCGTCCGGGTGGCGGTGACGGTCGTGCGCGGAGGCGCCGCCGGCGGCGACCTCACGCTCCCCGGCCGCGTCGAGGCGCGCGAGGAGGTGACGCTCGCCTCGAGGATCGCGGGGCGGGTGACGTCCCTTCGCGTCGCGGAAGGGGCCGCGTTCCACGAAGGCGATCTGCTCGTGCGATTCGACGCGCCCGAGGCGCGCGAAGCGCTCGTCGCGTCCGAGGCCGGCCATGCCGCCGCGCGAAGCCGACTCGCGCTCGCGCGCCGGCAGGAGGCCCGCTACGAGTCGCTCTACGCCTCGAAGGTGGCCGCGCTCCACGAACTCGAGGTCGTTCGCGCGGAACGGGAGGCGGCCGAGGCGGCCGAGCGCGGCGCGTCGGCCCTCGCGGCCGAGCGGCGTTCGGCCGTCGAGATCCGCGCGCCCTTCGCGGGGGTGCTCGTCCGTCGCCATGTCGATCCGGGCGCCGAGGTCGGTCCCGGCGCGCCGCTCCTCGACCTCCGTTCGCGCGAGAGCGGGCTCGTCGTCGTGGCGATCCCCGAGCAGGCCGCGGCGCTCGCGCGGGGCGCGGCGGCCCTCCAGATCGGCGAGGGGCCCTGGCGCGACGCGCGCCTGGTCCGCGTCGACGGCATGATCGATCCGATCTCCCGGACTCGGACGGCGCGGTATCGTCCGGCGGATCGCGGCGGCGCGCCGCTCGAGGCGGGCGCCTTCGCACGCGTGCGAATCGGAGCCGCGCGCGACGTCGGCGGCGCGCGGTCCGGCTCCGACGCCGGCGCCGGCGCGGAAGTCGAAGTCCCCTCACGCGCGCTCGTCCACCGCGGAGCGCTCGCGGGGGTCTACGTCCTTCGCGACGGCCGCGCGTCGCTCCGCTGGCTTCGCCTCGGACGCATCGCCGGCGATCGCGCGGCCGTTCTCGCGGGGCTCGACCCCGGCGATTCCGTGGC
>DASTSZ010000153.1:0-2820 GCA_035760425.1 Candidatus Eiseniibacteriota bacterium
GGTCGGTGAGGCCGGGCGTTCCGCAGACGCCCTCGCAGAGGGGCCAGCCGTAGTTCGCCCCCGCGACGCCGACGTTGATCTCCTCCTTCGCCGTGTTCGAGTCGTTGCCGCCCACGTCGCCGATGTAGATCCGGCCGCTCACCGGGTCGTAGGAGGCCCGCACGGGATTCCGCAGACCGTAGGCCCAGATCTCGTCGTGATTCGGCCCGGCGCCGTCGTAGAAGGGGTTGTCGGTCGGGATCGTCCCGTCCGGGTTGATGCGGAGGAGCTTTCCTCGGTAGGTGTTCAACAGCTGCGCGTCCTCGGCGTAGAACTGCTCGCCCACGGTGATGAAGAGCTTGCCGCCGGGCCCGAAGAAGAGCGCGCCCCCGTGGTGCTCGAGGTTCGCCGAGACGGGATCCTCCCAGAGCAGGAACTCGCTCCCCGCGAGGGTCGTGTCGCCGCTCGCCGTGAAGCGGGAAACGCGGTTGTGATTCCCGGTCGGGTTCGTCTTCGTGTAGAAGACGTAGTACCAGTGATTGGTCGCGAAATTGGGGTCGAGCAGGATGTCCATCAACCCTTGCTCGCCCTGGAGGAGACTTCCGTCCATGGCGAGGAAGGGCTTCGCGAGCGGGGCGCTCCCGCCCGGCGGAATGACCCAGATCTTCTCCGTGAGTTCGCCCACCAGCATCCGGCCGTCGGGCGTGAACGCCATCGTGAGCCCGGCGGTGATTCCGGGAACGACCACCTCGTTGCTGAACTCGGGGGTCTGCGCGGACGCGCCGGGGACGCCGGCGGCCGGGCATCCAAGACTCGCAAGAAGAAGGATCGAGGCGGTCCGGGCGAGGAGGCGTCGAACGTCGGCCATGGCGCGCGGTTCGTTGAATCGGGGGAAGCGGGTCTTCACGTCTTTCGGAAACGCCTCGAGCGTCGATGTCGGTCCGGCGGCCGCCCGAGCTCCGGAAACGGGGGCGTCCACCCTGGTGTGGCGCGTTGTCGGGAGTCCTTTAAGCGCTTAATTTATAACACGTTTCGGCGAATCCATCAAGTCTCGCGCGAAGACGCGTGCGGAGCGATCCCGAGCAGCGTCGCGTACTGCGCCCGCAGATCCTTTCGGTACTCCTCCAGCCGGCGCTGGATCCGGTCCTTGGCGCCGCCGTCCCGCGAGAGCGCCGCCAATCGCTCCAGGAGCAGCGCCGGCGTGATCTCGCGGATATCGACGGCATAGTCGCCCTGGCCGACGTCGACCAGCAGGTCGCGTGTCGAACGCCGGTAGACGATGCCGATGGTCGGTTTGCCCAGCATCTGCGAGATGAGCACGCCGTGGAAGCGCGTCGCGACGATGAAGTCGGCCGCCGTGAGCTGCGCCACGAGATCGTCGAAGTCGGTGACGGCCGGGGCCAGCGACTCGGCCGTGGCGCCGTCCGCGGCGGGGCCCATCGCGCGGAGAATGTCGGCGATCACCTGCGGGTCGGCCCGCAACTGAGTCGGGACGAATCGGACGCGGTCGCCGCGCGCGAGCAGGGCCTTCGCGAAGCCGGCCATCGTCTCGACGAAGGCCGAGTAGACCGCCGCATCGCGCTCGGCCCACGAACGGGGATCGAAGTAGGGAAGCGGATTGATCGCGACGAGCATGCCCGCGCCGACGCCCGCGTCCGACGCCGGCCCCGACGCCGGCGCGATGCGCAGCCCGTGGGCCAGATCGGGCGCCCGCACGAGCGGCCCCGGAAACCCGATCGCGGCGATCGCCTCGCACGAACCGACGTCGCGATAGGAGCGATAGTCGGCGAGCGAGAGCGCCGCGCGGAGAATGGCGCCGCTCCGCCGCTCCCGAATCGGGCCCGCGCCGACGCTGAGATACGCCACGCGCGCGCCGGCGAGGCGCGCGGCGAGCGACCACGCCCAAAGCGTGTAGGGAAATCCCCAGGCGCCGCCGTAGTAGTCCGAGAGTTGATTCGAGCCGGCGACGATCAGGAGATCGACGCCGCGCATCCGGCGCCAGCGAACCACCCAGAACGACGCCTCCCGCGACCAGTCGACGAGGCGGCGGGACGCGGCGGCCGCCCGGGACAGAAGGAAGCCGAGCCCGGGGATGCGCCGAAGGGTCGAACGGGCGGAGGAGGTCGGCCGCGGCTCGACGGCCGCGACGGCGGGCGGCGCGGTGCGGACGGCGTCGGCGCCGCGCCGTAGCGGAAACGCCCGGATCCCGTGCCGCGCTTCGGTGTCGGCGGGGCGCACCGTGAAGGCGGTGAACTCGGCGTCGGGGACCGCTTCGCGCACCCCCCGGAGGAGCGCGTCGATGATCGCCTCGTCGCCGAGGTTGCCGTTCCCGACGTGCCCGAGAATGCCGATGCGGCGCGGCGTCTTCAGTCGCGCTTCCGCGGGGCCGCGGCCGCCGCCCGCTGGCGAACGGCGGCCACGAGTTCCCGAACGAGATTGCCTCGGACGGAAATGCAGTTCCGGGCGATGATGCCGGCGATGCGCGCCTTGTCGACGATCGAGATCGGCGCCTGGGAGTTCGCCACGAAGTACTCCATCTGGTGCCGCCAGGTGCGCATCGACACCTTTCCCTTGAGCGACGGCTCGAAGAACTCCTGCCAATTCTCGGCCGTCGCGTTGTGCACTTCGCTCTCTTTGTCGAAGCGCCGGCGGAAGAGATATTCGGGCACCTCCACGAACGTCCCGTAGAGCGAGAGTTCGCCGAGGAAGACGATGTCGGAGCCGGGGAAGTCGCCCAACTTGCCGGTTCGCCGCACGACGTCGCTCCGCATGAGGCCGTAGAGCGCGTTGCAGAGCCGCAGGCGCGCTAGGAACTCGCGATAGCGCCGGGCCGGATCGGGC
>DASTSZ010000154.1:0-9763 GCA_035760425.1 Candidatus Eiseniibacteriota bacterium
AGGAAGAGCGAGAGAACGAGCGTCCGTGCCCGGTCCGTCACGCGAGCGACCGAAGCGCTTCGAGGGCCTTCGAGCGGTCGGGCACGCGTCCCATGTCGTGGACCTCCGCGTACCGGACGATGCCTTGCTTGTCGATCACGAAGGTCGCGCGCTCCGCGAACCCTTCGGCGCGAAGCACCCCGTACGCCCGCGCCACCCCGCCGTGCGGATAGAAGTCCGCGAGGAGCGGATACTCCACGCCGACGCTCTCGGCGAAGGCCTTGTGGACCGCCGAGGAGTCGACCGAGATGCCGAGCACCTCGGCGTCGAAGTCCTCGAAGCGCTGCCGCTCCTTGCTGTAGGCGGGCATCTGCACGCTGCAGACGCTCGTGAAGGAGAGCGGGTAGAAGACGAGCACGACGTTCCGCTTGCCCCGGTACGAGGAGAGCGTGACGGCGCTTCCGGCCTGGTCCTTCAGCGTGAAGTCGGGGGCCATCTCCCCGACCTTGATCGGCGTCAGGGTCGTCATGGTCGCGGTCATGGACGGGTCTCCGGGGAACGCCCTAGGCCGTCGCGGTCTCCGGCGGCGCGACGGCCGCCTTCTTCGCGATCGTATCGGGATCGTTCACGCCCTGCTGGGTCTCCTTGGGCACGTAGTCGAGCAAGTACTTGAGGCTGTGCGACTCCTTGATGAGCGACCGCGTGACGACGAGCCGCTGCACCTGGTTCGTCCCCTCGTAGATCTGCGTGATCTTCGCGTCGCGCATGTACTTCTCGATCGGATAGTCCTTCATGTAGCCGTAGCCGCCGAAGATCTGGACGGCGTCGGTCGTCACCTGCATCGCCGTGTCGGTGGCGAAGAGCTTGCACATGGCCGCGAGCTTCGAGACGTTCGGCGCCCCTTCGTCCACCGCCTTGGCCGCGGCGTAGATGAGATGCCGCGCCGCTTCCGTGCGAGTCGCCATGTCGGCGAGCATCGCCTGGATCATCTGGAAGGAGATGATCGGCGCGTCGAACTGCTCGCGGAAGCCCGCGTAGACCGTCGCGTACTCGAGCGCGCCGGCCGCGAGCCCCATGCCCTGCGCCGCCACGCCGGGACGCGCGCGATCGAGCGTCTGCATGGCGTGCTTGAAGCCGTGGCCCGGGATGCCGCCGAGGAGGTTCTTGTCGGGCACGCGGCAGTTCTCGAAGTGGAGTTCCACCACGGGAACGCAGCGGATCCCCATCTTGTCCTCGACCTTGCCGATCCGGAAGCCGGGCGTCCCCTTCTCCACGATGAACGCCGAGATGCGGCGCGACTTCGAGTTGGGGTCGCTCACGGCGAAGACCGAGTAGATGTCGGCCGCGCCGCCGTTCGTGTTCCACTTCTTCTCGCCGTTCAGCACCCAGTGATCGCCGTCCTTCTGGGCGCGGGCGTGGAGGCTCGCCGCGTCGCTCCCGGCGAACTTCTCGGAGAGGCCGAAGGAGATGAGCTTCTCGCCCTTCGCGATCGGAGGGAGGAAGCGCTGCTTCTGCTCGTCGGTGCCGCCCACGAGAATCGGGAAGCTGCCGAGGGCGTTCACGGCGTAGAGCACGCCGACGCCGCCGCAGGCCTTCGAGAGTTCCTCGACGCAGATGCAGAGATCGAGCACGCCGCCGCCCGAACCGCCGTACTCCTTGGGGATCCAGACGCCCATGAGGCCCGCTTCGGCCAGGGCTTCCTTGATCTCCCAGGGATACTCTTGGAGGCGATCGTACTTCGCGGCGAGCGGACGGACGACTTTGTCGGCGACCGCGCGCGCCCGCTCACGCCACATGAGATTTTGCTCGCTCAGGAATCCAGCCACGGGCGGCCTCGCTTGAAGGAAAGTAGGGTTGAAACGCCCGCCGGCCCCGGGGACCGACGGGGGGAACCCCGATTATTCCCGATGACGCGGGGCTTTGCCACTCCGAGTTTGGGCCCCGGGGGCGCGGCCGGGGGTGACGAAAGGATTACCTTCCAGGAACATTCGCCAGGGGATGAGGTCCCAGGGCGGCTTCGCGGTCTGGCAGCCGATGCGAGGCGACGTCGCCACGAGCCGGTCGGGGACGGGTTCGCCCGCTTCGATCCAGACGAGGTCGCCGCGAAGGTCCTCGCGGTTGTGCCGGAGGTCGAGGCCGAGCGACTGGCAGAGCTTCGCGGGCCCGCTCATGAGGAGATGCGTCCGGTCGGTGCCGCGCGCGCGCGCCATGCGCGGGAGACCCTCCAGCGGCTCGGCCGCCCGGATGAGGACCGCGGCCGGGAAACCCTCCCGCTCGGTCACCGCGTTCAGCAGGTGGTGCATGCCGTAGGTGAGGTAGACGTAGGCCGTGCCGGGGCGCGCGTAGAGCACGTCGGTCCTCGGCGTGCGGCCGGCGCGCGCGTGGCAGGCCTTGTCCTCCTCCCCCACGTAGGCCTCGGTCTCGACGATCCGTCCGCGCGCGACCTCCCCGTCGGGAAATCGGCGCGCCACGACGGCGCCGAGGAGTTCGCGCGCGACGGTGAGCGTCGGGCGTGCGTAGAAGGAGCGCGGGAGCGGACGAGGCATCGCCCCATTGTAGTAGAATCCGCGGATGCCCCGCTCCGACGGAAGACGAGGCCCCGGCGTGGGACCGCGTCTCGTTCTCTTCCTCACGGTCTTCATTCATCTGCTCGGCTTCGGGCTCCTGCTCCCGGTGCTTCCCTACTACGCGAAGACCTACGGCGCGGGCGGCCTGATCGTCGGGCTCCTCTCGGCGTCGTTCTCGTTCTTCCAGTTCCTCTTCGCGCCGGTCTGGGGTCGCCTCTCCGATCGCGTCGGCCGCCGGCCGATTCTCCTCGGGAGTCTCCTCGTCACCTCGGCCTCCTACCTCGTCTTCGGCTTCGCGCACTCGCTTTGGTTGTTGTTCGCGTCGCGGATCCTGGCGGGCATCGCGGGCGCCGTGTTGCCGACCGCGCAGACCTACATCGCCGACACGACGTCGCCCGAGGAGCGGACGAAGGGAATGGGAATGATCGGCGCCGCGCTCGGACTCGGCTTCACGTTCGGGCCGGCCATCGGCGGCGCGCTCAGTCACTGGGGCTATTCCGTGCCGGCGTTCGCGTCGGCGGGATTCGCGCTCCTCGCGGCGGTGCTCGCCTTCTTCCTGTTGCCCGAGTCGCTGTCGCCCGAGTCGCGCGCGGAAGCGGCCGCGCGGCGCCTCGCGCGTCCGGGACTCGCGGTCGCCTTCTCCGACGCCTTCGCGCACGCGTCGGTGCGTCCGGTCTTGATCCTCTACTTCGTCGGCACGCTCTGCTTCGCGGGGCTCGAGGCGACGTTCGCCCTGTTCGGGCACGACCGCTACGGACTCACGGCGATGAACGTCGGCTACCTCCTCGGTTACATGGGAATTCTCGCGGTCTTGATGCAGGGCGGACTGGTGGGACGGCTGGCTCGAAAGTTCGGCGAGCCGACGCTGGTGCGTAGCGGATTCCTGCTTCTCGCGGCCGGCATGCTCGCGGCGGGCGTGGCCCCTCCCTTCTCGTGGCTCCTCGTGGCGCTGGCCGCGGTGGCGCTCGGGAATGGGCTGGCGTCGCCGTCGCTCGCGGGACTGGTCTCGATCGCCACCATCGCCGCCGAGCAAGGAAGCGTGCTCGGCGTCTATCAGGCCCTTGGAAGTCTGGCGCGCACGATCGGCCCGTTCCTGGGCGGATTGGCGTTCGATACGTTGGGACCGACGAGTCCGCTCTGGATCGGAGGCGCCATCTTGGGCCTCGCGTCGTTCTTGGCGGGATCGCTGCCGCGGCGAGCGAAGGCGGCCGCTTCCGCGGCGCCGGCCGGTCCGGCCCCGGTCGCCGAGCCGTAAGAGGAGCCGCTCCCACCTCTTTTGTTCGTCAAATCGCGCCGGAGCCGATCGTCCTTCCCTCGAAACCCGGACGGGCTTCGACGAACCGACGAGTTCGAGTCTCGGCTCGCCCCGCTCCGGCCCGAACCTTCCGCTCGAGGAGACGCGCCATGCCGAAGTTCCTTCTCTTGATCCACGACAATCCCCAGGACGACATGGCGATGACGCCGGAGCAGTTGCGCGAGGTGATCGGGCGCTACCGCGCGTGGAGTCAGAAGCTGCAGGCCGAGGGCGCGCTGGTCGACGCCGCCAAACTGGCCGACGAAGGCGGCCGGCTCCTGCGGCGCGTGAACGGATCGATCCGCGTCGACGACGGCCCGTACGCGGAGGCGAAGGAGGCCCTGGGCGGTTACTTCCTCCTCGAGGCGCGCGACTACGAACACGCCGTCGCGCTCGCGCGGGAGTGCCCCACGCTCGACCTGAAGGGGCGCGTCACGCTCCGGATGCTCGACGAGATGAAGTAGGGAGCGCGGATGCCGGCGCGATCCGTCGATCCGTTCGAGCGGGAGATCGAAGTGCTCTTCCGGCGCGAGTCGGGACGGCTGGTCGCGCGGCTCTGCGGCGTCTTCGGATCGTCGCGGCTCCAGCTGGCCGAAGACGTCGTGCAGGAGACGATGGTCCGCGCGCTTCGCGCGTGGCGCTTCCAGGGATTCCCGGAGAATCCGTCGGCTTGGATGCTCCGCGCGGCGAGGAATCTCGCGATCGACCGGTTGCGGCGCGACCGCTGGCTGCGCGACCGCGAGCCGGAGTTGGAGGGGTGGGGCCTAGGCGATTCCGCGGACGGACATGGCGCGACGCCGGCGGCGCCGCGATTCGCCCACGAACTGAGCGACGATCAGCTCGCGCTCGTCTTCCTCTGCTGCCACCCGCGCGTCCCGCGAGCCGGCCGCGTCGCGCTCACCCTGCGCGCGGCCGGCGGATTCACCGCCGCGGAAATCGCCCGCGCCCTTCTCACGACGCCCCAGGCGGTCGGGCAGAGCCTCGCGCGAGCGAAGGCGATCTTTCGCCGGCTGCGCGCCCCGCTCTCGATTCCCGCCGCCGACGAGCTCCGAGCGCGCGAGGATCTCGTCCTCGATGCGCTCTACGTCATGTTCAGCCAGGGGTACGACGCGCAGCGCGGGTGGGAACTGATCCGTAGGGACGTCTGCGAGGAGGCGATGCGCTTGGCGGAGTCGGTGGCCGCGCACGCGGTGACCGGCGATCCGACCGCCCACGCCCTGGCCGCGCTCTTCTCGTTTCACGCCGCTCGATTCCCGGCGCGCGTCGGTGACGGCGGCGAACTGGTGCTCCTTCGCGATCAGGATCGCGCGCGGTACGACCGAGCGACGATGGAGCGGGGCGTGCGTCACCTGGCCGCGGCGGGCCGGGGCGACCGGCTGAGCGGCTATCACCTCGAGGCCGACATCGCCTCCTGCCACACGCTGGCCCGCTCGTACGACGAGACCGACTGGGGGCACATCGTCGCGTGCTACGACGGGCTCCTGCGGCTCAATCCGTCGCCGACGATCGCGGTGAATCGCGCGGTGGCCCTGGCGCGAGTCGAGGGCCCGGTGGCGGCGCTCGCCGCGCTGGAGCCGCTGCGCCGGAAGGCGACCTTGCGCGGGTACCTCCCGCTGCGCGTCGCGCTGGCGGAGTGCTATCGGGAGTTGGGCCGGAGCGCGGACGCGCGCGAAGCCCTGAAGGAGGCGCTGGCGCTCGAGGCGAACGCGCCGACGCGCCGACACCTCGAGCGAAGGCTCGCGGCCACGCCGTCGCTGGCGGAGTAGTGGAGCCGTGCGCGGCGCGTACGCCAAACGCGCTTCCAGGCAAAGGAAAAGGGGCGCTTGCGGCGCCCCTTCCCCGACTTCTCTCCTGACGGCGGCCGGTTACTTTCCGAGCGCCTTCTTGATGCTGGTGCGGAACTTCTCGATGCCGTCGGCGACTTCCGCCTTGCTGATGATGAGCGACGGGCGGAAGCGGATCGACTGCGGGCCGCAGCCGAGGACGACGACGCCCTCGCCGTAGGCCTTCGAGATGACCTGATCGCGCAGGTTGCCGTCGCGGAGGTCGAAGGCGCACATGAGGCCCTTGCCGCGCGCGTTCATGACGTGCTCCGGGAACTCCTTCGCGAGCGACTCGAGGCCGGCCAGGAGCTCCGCCCCGCGCGCCGCCGCGTTCGCGACGAGATTCTCTTCCGCCATGATCTCGAGGTAGCGCTGGCAGCGCGCCATGTCGACGAGGTTGCCGCCCCACGTCGAGTTGATGCGGCTCGAGACGTGGAAGACGTTTTCCTTGACGTCCTCGATCCGGTCGGTCGAGATGAAGCCGCAAACCTGCGATTTCTTGCCGAACGCGACCATGTCGGGGCGCACGCCGTAGTGCTCGTGCGACCAGAACTTGCCGGTGAGCCCGAAGCCCGCCTGCACTTCGTCGAAGATCAGCATGGCTTCGTGCTGGTCGGCGATGCGGCGAAGCTCCTTGAAGAACTCGGGGCGGAAGTGGTTGTCGCCTCCCTCGCCCTGGATCGGCTCGAGGATGATGGCGGCGATGTCGTCCTTGTTCGCGGCGAAGGCGTGCTCGATCTGCGCGACCGCGAGCTTCTCACGGGCGGCGACGTCCGCCGTGCGCTCCGGCGTGAGCGGGAACACGGCCTTCGGGTTCGAGACGCGCGGCCAGTCGAACTTCGGGAAGTAGGCCGTCTTCCGCGGGTCGGTCGTGTTGGTGAGGGTCAGCGTGTACCCGGAGCGTCCGTGGAACGCCTGGTCGAAGTGAAGGACCTTCGTGCCGCGCTCCTCGCGGTAGCCGCGCGCGAAGTTCTTCCGAACCTTCCAGTCGAACGCCGCCTTGAGCGCGTTCTCCACGCCGAGCGTGCCGCCCGCCACGAAGAAGGCGTGCTTGAAGACCGGCTCCATCGTGTGGCGCGCGAAGGTCTCCACGAACTCGGCCATCTCGGTCGTATAGACGTCGCTGTTCGTGACGTTGTGGATCGCGGTCTTGAGGATGCGCGCCTGGAACTCCGGCGTCTTCATGCCGGGGTGGTTCATGCCGAGCGGGTTCGAGGCGAAGAAGGAGAAGAAATCCATCAGCTTCTTCTGGCCCCTCGAGTCGTGGAGCCAGATGCCCTGGCTCTTGTCGAGGTCGAGGACGAAGTCGAAGCCGTCGGCGAGCATGTGCTTCGCCAGGGTCGCGTGGACCTGGTCGGGCGTCACGTGGACGCCGGCGCTGGTGCTGGTCGGATTCATCGGAGCGCTCCTCTCGGGTTTACGGGTCGTGGTTCCTGGTTCACAGCGAAGGGCCGGGGCCCACGTGCGACGAACTTGCCCCGGGGCAAGTTGAAGTAGGACGAACACCCACCTTTCAATCGAGCTTCAGGCGACGCTGCTCCTTGGCGGTCGCGAGGACCATGACCGTGCGCGTCTGGCGCACGCCGCGGAGCGTGTTCAGCTTTTCGATCAAGAGACGCCGGAAGGCCGTCATGTCGGTCACCCGCACCTTGAGGAGCAGCGAGAACTCCCCCGTGATGTGATGGCACTCGAGGACTTCGTCGAGGGCGCTGGCCGACTCGATGAACGCCTTCTCGAACTTCGGGTGCTCGACGAAGATCTCCACGAACGCCGTGATGTCGTGGCCCAGCTTCTTCTCGTCGAGGATCGCGACGTAGGAGCGGATGTAGCCGGCGCGCTCGAGCTTTCGGATCCGCTCGTTCACCGACGGCGCCGTCAGGCCGACTTCCTTCGCCACCTCCGCCTGCGACATCTTGGCGTTGTCTTGCAGAAGGCTCAGGATTTTCCGGTCGATCGCGTCGAGCCCGTTCCCCGACTCCACTTTGATTCGTTCGAGCGTCGTCATTGCCTAATATTATTCGGCATTTGTTGCCAAATGGTCAATATTTATTTTGTACAAGCCCCCTTCGGCCTTCGGTCCTCCGATCTTGTCCCCCGAGGCATCCAAGGGTTACGCTGACGCGGCTCATAGGGAACCGGCCACCCCCACCCACCGGAGACGCATGAAACGCCCACAAACGATTCAACAACTTAGAGTTACGGGCTACGAACCGCGCACCGTGAAGGAGGAGATGAGGGCGAACCTCATCGCCGCCATGGAGAAGGGGGAGACCCTCTTCCCCGGCATCGTCGGCTACGACCGGACGGTGATCCCCCAGATCGAGAACGCGATCCTGAGCGGCCACGACTTCATCCTGCTCGGGCTCCGGGGCCAGGCGAAGACGCGGCTCCTGCGCGCGCTCTCCCGCTTCCTCGACGAGTGGATCCCCGCCATCGAGGGCTGCGAACTGAACGATGACCCGCTGAAGCCGATCTGCCCCGCCTGCAAGCGGCGCGTGGAGGAGTCGGGCGACGAGGTGCCGGTGCGCTGGATCCATCGGAGCGAGCGCTACCGCGAGAAATTGGCGACGCCCGACGTGACGATCGCCGATCTGATCGGCGACATCGACCCGATCAAGGCGGCGAACAAGCGGCTCTCTTACAGCGATCCCGACGTCATGCACTACGGCATCATTCCGCGAACCAATCGCGGCATCTTCGCCATCAACGAGCTCCCCGACCTCCAGCCCCGCATCCAGGTCGGGCTCTTGAACATCCTCGAGGAGAAGGACATCCAGGTCCGCGGATTCCCGATCCGCCTCCCGCTCGACATCCAGATCGTCTTCTCGGCGAATCCGGAGGACTACACGAACCGCGGCAACATCATCACGCCGCTGCGCGACCGGATCGCCTCGCAGATCATGACGCACTACCCCTACACGGTCGAGGACGCCATCAAGGTGACCGAGCAGGAAGCGTGGGTGAAGCGTCCCGGCGGATTGGAAGTCGTCGTGCCGCCCTACATCCGCGAATTGGTGGAGGTGGTGGCGGTGCAGGCGCGGAAGTCTTCGTACGTCGATCAGTCGAGCGGCGTCAGCGTCCGCATGACGATCTCCCTCTTGGAGAACGTCATCTCGAACGCCGAGCGGCGGGCGGTGCGCCACGGCGAGCGGCGCGTTTCGGTCCGCATCTGCGATTTCCAGAACGGCATCGCCTCGATCACGGGCAAGGTGGAACTCGTCTACGAAGGCGAGCAGGAAGGCTCCGTCGCGGTGGCGAAGCACTTGGTCGGGAAGGCCGTGAAGGATCTCTTCGTGAAGTACTTCCCCGACGCCTACAAGGCGAAGGAGAAGGAGGGCGCCGCTTCCGAATACGACCCGATCCTCCGCTGGTTCGCGCAGGGAAAGAAGGTCGAGATCTCCGACGATCTCCCGACGCGCGACTTCCACAAGCACCTGGCGCAGGTGACCGGGCTCGAGGATCTCGCGAAGCGCTACCTCCCGGTGAAGGACGCCGCGGAACTCCCGACCGCCATGGAGTTCGTGCTCGAGTCGCTCCACCAGAGTTCCATCCTGGCCAAGGAGCGGACCGACACGGCCGCGCTCGCCTACACCGACATGTTCTCCACCATGCTCGGGAAACCCGAGGAGGCCGACGACTAGGGCGCCTCGCGCCCGGCCGCCGCAGGACGCCCTCATGGACTTCCGCTATTCGGAGTGGGACGACAAGATTCTTCGGGACCTGAACTTCCTGAAGAATCTCCTCTCCCTCTACAACCGGATCCTCCTCATGACCGACGGGAACGTGGACGAGGCCTTCCGCGCGCTCGAGGATCTGGGCGAGCGCTTCGGCTTCTTCAACGAGAAGTTCACGCTGGAGGACTTCAAGAAGCAGCTGAAGGATCAGGACGCGATCAAAGAGGTGAACGGGAAGAACGTCCTGACCGGGAAGGGCGAGAAGATGATCCGGAAGGATTCGCTCGACCGGATCTTCTCGAACCTGGACCGCGACTCCTCGGGCGAGCATCGCGTTCCGAAGACCGGCATCGGCGGCGACCGAACGACCGAAACGCGCCCGTACGCGTTCGGCGACTCGGTCTCGGACATCGACTTCCTCTCGAG
>DASTSZ010000155.1:0-3818 GCA_035760425.1 Candidatus Eiseniibacteriota bacterium
GTGCACGGCGCCGTGCTCTTCGTCGGCTACCTCGCCATCGAACCCTACGTGCGCAGGCTCTGGCCGAGCGTGCTCGTCTCCTGGGCGCGCCTCGTCTCCGGCCGGGTGCGCGACCCGATCATCGGTCGCGACATTCTCGCCGGAAGCGCCCTCGCGCTGTTCGGCGTCCTCGTCGATCGGTTCATCCAGTACGTCGCACGATCCACGGGTTTGACCGACCAGGCGCCCTCGCTCTTTCCCTCGACGCTGATGTCGATGTTCAGCTCGTCGAGCATGCTCTCGATGTTCACGGTCAGCATGGCGATCGGCCTCCTCCGCGCGATGGTCTTCTTCACACTCCTCGTCATCCTCCGCTTCGTGCTCCGGAACAATCGGGCGGCGGCGGTGGCGATCGTGATCGTCTTCTCCCTCGTCTTCACGAACTACGGCAGCAAGGCCATCTGGCTGGAGCTGCCGATGGCGTTCATCCTGAACACGCTCTCGCTGGTGATCGTGCTTCGATTCGGCTTTGTCGCGACCGCGATGGCGCTTGGCGCGCAGACGCTCTTCTCCGAGTTCCCTTGGACCACGAACTTCTCGACCTGGTCCGCGCCGCAGACGCTGCTCGGGTGGATCTTGGTGCTTGGCCTGGTGGGGTATGGATTCATGACGGCGGTGGGAGGGAAGTCGCTCTTCAAGGATCCCCTGAGCGATCCGCTGAAGCACGAGGTGCGGTAGGGTGCGGTCGAGGCCCGGCGGTCGTTCGCTCTAGCCGCTGCCGGAAAGCGCCCGCTCCCAGGCGACGCGAAGCGCCCCGCGTTTCACCTTCGACGCACGCTCCAAGGCTCCCATGGCGCTCCCCGCGCCGAGCGTGAGCGCCTTGTCGCGGTGGGGGATGGTTCGGGCGTACTTCTTCAGTCGCGCCAAGAGCACCACGGCGTCCTGATGCGATCCCAGGAAGTCCTGTAGCCCCGCGATGCGTTTCGCGCGCGCCGCGGCGTTCGAGCCGGCGCCCAACACCGGCGCCAGGAATTCGAGCGTGTAGCGAAGGCGCTTCGCCGCCAATCGCACGGCGTGGACGGCCTCGGGTTCGAGAGAGCGCTCGGCCTCGGCGTAGGCCGCGCCGAGGGCGCCTTCGGCCTCCGACACCATCCGCGGCGCCACCTGATAGGCCGGGAGCCCGCCCCCCGCGACGCCGGCGCCAGGGACCACCCTCGGCCCCTCCGCAATCCACTCTCGCGCGGCGGCCACGAGCCCCGCGTAGCGCTCCGAATCGAGCGCCTCGATCAGCTCGAGGCGGCGACGGCCGCGGCGAATGCCCAGGCCGGCGGCGAAGACCGCGAGCGCCTCACGCTCCTCGCGGCCCGCGTCGGCCTCCATTTCGGTCACCCGCTCCATCCCCACGTCCAGATCGCGCACGCGGCCGAGGGCGCGGCCGACGAATCGGAGATCGTCGGCGAAGCGATCGCGGACCGTGTCGGGCAAGGCCCCCGCGAAGACCTCGAGCGCCATCCGCAGCCGGCGCGAGGCGACGCGCATGTCGTGCAGGTACTCCGCGTCGACGCCGAGGCGGGTGCCGGGTTCGTTCCAGAGCAGGCGGCCGAACTGGCGGGCGATCGTCTTCCACGCCACGTCGGCCACGCGGTCGCCGACGTCCACGACATACGCGCGCTCGGAGCGTTCGGGCGCCGTGAATCCGGCGGCGGCGAGCGCCGAGGCGAGTTTGGAGTCGGAATTGGCGCGGAGTCCGAGCGCGCCTTCCACGGCGCGCCGCACGTCGCCCAGGGCGTCGCGATGGCCGTTCGAGAGTTCGACCTCGACTTCGTCGAAGCGTCGGGCCGCGGGCGCGTCGTCGCCGGCCGCGTCGTCGGCGCCTCCGCGGAGGGGCAGAGCGACATGGTCCACCGTCAGCAACCCCAACGGATCCTCGCCCCGCAGCCATCGGAAGCACTCCCGCTCGGCGCGAATCCTAGCCACCACGCGAAGCCGCTCAGGCACCCCCAGACCGCGCAGCGGCCATAGGAGCGCGGCCACCGGCCCCGGCGCGAGCGCCGAGGCGTCCCAGGGCACCTCGTCGGCGAGCGGCGCCTCCTGGGTCCACTCGGTGCGGACCATCACGTCCTCGCGGCGCGAGCGGAGCGTCTTCGCCTCCAGCCGCACGCGCCGCCCGTCGGCGCGCAACCGGAGCGCGATCCCCGCTCGGAAGAGGACCCAATCCTCGGTGTCGACGTAGCGGTCCTCGTGCGTCACGCCCGGCTGCGGCTCCAGGCGGAAGCCGGCCATCTCGATGGCGGCGCGGACGCGCGCGGGATCGCCGCCTTCGGGAAGGCGGAACTTGATCTCCTGCTCGGTGAAGGAAGTCGTCATGGCGATTCCGGCGCGGTCAGTCGCGCGCGACGGCGCGGAGCGCGCCGGGCTGCATGAGCCACTGGAGCGTTCCGGCGCCGGCCTGGAGGCGGCCCGGGAAGGTGACGAGCGCGGCCGCGCCCTTCTTGAACAGGAGCGAGGCGTGGTGACCGGATCCCGCCAGGAGATACGCGGTGAAGCCGCTCACGTGCGGCTCGTGCCCGACGATCGCGATCGTCTCGTCGGGGAAGAGGAGCAGTGCCTTCGCGGTCGCCCCGAAGTCGCCCCCCGGTTCGAGGTGCGGCTCGATGACGAGTTCGAGATCGGGCGCGACGGCGTCGCGGAGAATCTCCGCCGTCTGACGCGCCCGGATGAGGGGACTCGCCACGATCCGATCGGGCTTGGGCGCGACCTCCCTCAGCCCCCGCGCGGCGATCCGAAACTTATGGATCCCCTCGGGGGTCAGCGGGCGGTCGTCGTCCCAGGGATAGGCTGGATCGCCCCGGTCGACGGCAATCCCATGTCGAACAATGAGTAGGTTCATCAGGTGGTAATTTTCTCACCACCCGGGCGGCGGGTCAATGAGGGCGCCGGAGAGCCGGTTTCGGGTCGGCGCCTAGGGCGTTCCGCGCTCGAGACCTTCCATCGAATTCGCGCGAAACGCGGCCAGTTTCTTGCGCTCCATGTCGCGCATGTCGCTGTCGGCGGGCGGCCGTCCGTCGCGAAAGACGTAGCGGAGATGGCCGCTCGAGACGGGCGCGGGCGAGGTGCCGCGCGGGCCGACGCCGACGGTCCCCTCGAGGACGCAGACGCAGGTGCCGGTGCGCTCCAGGATCACGGCGAAGGTCGTGCCCGTGACGGCGATCATGGCGTCGGGCGTCGTGATCTCGAGTTGCGCGCCGGGGAAGGCGGGCCCGGTGGTGACGCGGAGTTCGCCCTGCTGTACGTGGAGCGCGGTGCGGCGGCCGAACCATCGGGGCGGCGAGGGCGGAAGGATGAGGTCGGTCCCGCCGGTGAACTGCATCGAGAGCACGCCGTCGGCCCGGAGATCGAGTTCGGCGCCGTTCGAGACTTCCACGCGGACGCCGGGGGGCACGCGGCGCCCGATGAGCGAGGCGTCCGCGACCGAGTGCGCGTGTCCGTCCAAGAGGATGGAACCGCCGCCCCGCACGGCGGCCACGCGCCACGCGGGTCCCTGATTCAGCACGCCCGTCGTCACCGCGATCACGAGCGCGGCCGCGACGGCCATCCCGGTCCAGAGCCGGTGGCGCCCGGGGAAGGGAAGCGGCAGGAGGGAGCGTTCGCGCTCGGTCGCCGCGTCGGTGCTCGCCACATCGCGAGCCGACGCCTGGCCCGCAGTCGCGTGGCCCGCGAGTTCACCGCTGGTGAACGCGGCCTTCAGCCCGGCCCGATACGCCGGCTCGGCGGTCACGGGCGGCAGGTCCCGCAGGGCGTCGCGCGCCAGGAGCGCCTCGGCGTCGAGCGCGGTTTCG
>DASTSZ010000156.1:0-13020 GCA_035760425.1 Candidatus Eiseniibacteriota bacterium
GGCCGGAATGGCGAGCCAGGCGAACGCGAGGGCGAACGCGAGCGCGAGGGCGCGAACGATCCGCGAACTCACGCCGGGATCACCGCGGCGGCCTGGATGAGAGTGAAGGACGTCCCCCAGACGTCGGGGCGCGCGAGTTCCGATTCCGCCGTCGCGACGAGTTCGCGCGCACCATCCGCACCCACCAGCGCCTCCAGGCGCGGCTTGAGCGAGACGGCGAATTGAAGCGGGAGACGCAAGTAGGGATGTCCGGGCGGCAGCGCGACGACGTGTGCGTCGACAGATGCCGCCACGCCCCAACGGCGGAAATGGCCCGGCAGCGCGCGTCCGGCGTTGAAGTCGCCCCCCGCGGCGAGGAACGCCTTCTCGATCGTCTCGATCAATCGAGCGGTGCCGGGGGCGTCGGGATTCACCCGCCACGACGCGAGGTCGGGCTCCTCGAGGACCAGCCAACCGTCCGGCTTCACCAGGCGCCGAAACGCGTGGAGCTGTTCCTCCACGCGGCCGAGCGGGGCGAGTTGGAATCGCGCGTGCACGAGGTCGAACGAATGGGCCGGGAGAGCACTCGCGAAGAGGTCGTCCCGGCGAAGCGTGACGTTCCCGAGGCCCTCGGCCTGCGCGAAAGCGCCGGCGGCGGCGAGCATCGCCTCGTCGATGTCGGCGCCGATGACCTCGCCGTTCGGCCCGGCCCACTCGCCGAGAACGCGGAGCCACCCGAGCGCGCCGCATCCGACGTCGACGGCGCGCGGCGCCTCCCTTCGTGGGATTCGAGCTAGCAGCGAACGCCCGGCGGGCTCCCAGACCTTCGATTGGAGTTGCAGCCGTTCCAGTTCGGTCGGCTTGCCGGCGAGGAGATAGGAATCGCGGTTCTCGGTCATGGCGTGCGTCCGATCGCGGGCTACGTGGTGATCGATTTCTCGAAGTAGATGCTCATCGGATCGACGCGGTACTCCCCGAAAGGCGCCCGCCGCTCGAATCCGTACCGCTCGTAGAGGCCGATCGCCTCGACTTGATAGATCCCGGTCTCCAGCCTCAAGACGCGCACGCCGTGCGCTCGGCAGTGCGCCTCCAGCCGGTCGAGCACGGCTTTGGCCAGGCCCATCCCGCGAAAGGCGGGGCGCACGAACATTCGTTTTACCTCGCCGTACTCGGCATCGAAGAGTTTTACCCCGCCGCAGGCGGCCGGTTCGCCGCCCACGCGCACGACAAAGAAGGCGACGCCGTCGCGGAGCAGTTGCTCGACGCTGAAGGCGTGGCGACTCTCCGGCGGATAGGGATGGCCGAGGAGCTGCTCGTCCAACTCGCGGAGCAGCGCCAGCGCGTCGGGCGAGTCGGGGCGCGACGCTTCGATCGCGGTCGAAGTCCGGGGGTCCATGGAGGCCTACGGGTTCGTGGGCGCCCGGCGAGTGGCGGCGGGGCCGTCCCAGGCGAGATCTTCGATTTCGAGAAAGCGTTCCGCCTCGTCCAGCGTTCGAACGACGCGGACAACTTTGGTGCTGCGCGGGTCGAGCTCCCGATAGGCCTGGTACATGCGCCCGAGTCCATACGCCAGCGTGTCGCCCGCCACGATCGCGAATTTGGCGGGCGCTTCGGGGGGATCGGTCGCGGAGGACTCCGCCGCCAAGGCCTGCATCCTCGAGCCCGGCGGCGTCGGCGTGACGATCTCCTCGACGTCGGTGAAGTCGACCAGCTCGTCGAAGCCGCGCACCTCGGGTCTCGACCACGCCTCGCGCTGATACTCGAAGATGTCGCGGTCGGTGATGATCCCGAATCCGCGGGCGTGGACCAGTCGGCAGGCGGGAAGAACGCGATATTCGATCGGCATCCCGGAAGCGTAGACGATCGTTCGAACGACGCCAATGCCGAGTGGAATTCGCCCCGCCCGCGTGGTAGACTGGCCGCGTGGCGCCGAAATGGCGCCCACCGCAGCACACCCTTCAAACTAGTTCCGCGAGACTAGAAAGGGACCTGCCGCCGCCTCCGGACCGCCGGTCGCCGCGTCAGCAAACGCGTGCCGAACGTCACGCCGCACCCCTTTCCGGCTCGGAAAGGGGTTTTTTCATGGCCACCGGAGGCAGCGTGGAAAATATCCGCGAGAAGGCGGAAATCGTTGACGCCGAATCACTTGGGCGCGCGATCACCCGCATCGCCCACGAGATCATCGAGAAGAACGGGGGCGCCAAGGAGATCGTCCTGGTCGGCATCCGCCGCCGGGGGGTTCCGCTGGCCCACCGCATCGCCGCCAAGATCCAGGAGTTCGAGGGGCACCCGATCCCGGTGGGGGCGCTCGACATCACCCTCTACCGCGACGACCTCCAGACCATTTCGCATCAGCCGGTGGTCGGACAGACCGACATCCCGACGACCATCGACGACAAAGTCGTGGTCCTGATCGACGACGTCCTCTTCACGGGCCGCACGGTCCGCGCCGCGCTCGACGAACTCATCGATTTCGGACGCCCGCGCTCCATCCAACTCGCCGTCATCGTCGACCGCGGGCATCGCGAAATTCCGATTCGCGCCGACTTCGTCGGCAAGAACGTTCCCACCTCGCGCCGCGAGGTCATCAAGGTGAAAGTGAAGGAGATCGACGGCCACGACGGCGTGACGATCGGGGAGCTATTGTCATGATCGGCAACCGGAAGGACCTTCTCGGGCTCGAGGAGCTCAAGGCCGAGGAGATCGTCAGCATTCTCGACACCGCGCGCACGATGCGCGAGGTGCTCGACCGACCCATTCCCAAGGTGCCCTCGCTTCGCGGCCTCACGGCGGCGAATCTCTTCTTCGAGGCGAGCACGCGGACGCGGCTCTCCTTCGAACTCGCGGAGAAGCGGCTCTCGGCCGACACGGTCAACTTCCAGACCTCGGGCTCGAGCGTCTCGAAGGGGGAGACGCTCCGCGACACCGCCGCGAACATCGAGGCGATGGGCATCCATCTCGTCGTGATCCGCCACCAGGCCTCGGGCGCGCCGCACTACCTGGCGAAGGTCCTGAAGGCGGGCGTCATCAACGCCGGCGACGGCACGCACGAGCACCCGACGCAGGGACTCCTCGACATCTTCACGATGCGCGAGCACAAGAAGGGGATCGAGGGGCTGCGCGTGGCGATCCTCGGCGACATCCTCCACAGCCGCGTGGCGCGCTCCAACATCTGGGGGCTGACGAAGCTCGGCGCCAAGGTGACGATCGCCGGGCCGAGCACGATGATGCCGGCGGAGGTCGAGCGCTTCGGCGTGACGGTGGCGAAGAACGTCGACGAGGCGATCGAAGGGGCGGACGTGGTGAACATCCTCCGCATCCAGTTGGAACGACAGCGCGCGGGGCTCTACCCGTCGCTCAAGGAATACGCGCGCGTCCACGGCGTGACGCGCGATCGGCTCCGCCGCGCCAAGCCCGACGTCCTCGTCATGCATCCCGGCCCGATGAATCGCGGGGTGGAGATCGCGCAGGACGTCGCCGACGGCGACAACGCGGTCATTCTCGAACAGGTCACGAACGGCGTCGCCGTCCGGATGGCCGTCCTCTACCTGCTCGCCGGCCAGAAGGCCGCCGGCGAAGCCGCGACCGAAACCCCCACCGTGGAGGCTCCGAAGCGCCATGACGAACCCACTCTGTCTCCGCGGCGGTAGGATTCTCGACCCCTCGCGGGGGATCGATCGCGTCCAGGATCTCTGGATCGAGAACGGCAAGATCGCCGGCCTGGGCGAGGACGCCCCGGCGGCGCTCCGCAACCGGAAGGACGTCGAGATCATCGACGTGAAGGGCGCGGTCGTCGCGCCCGGCTTCGTCGACATCCACGTCCATCTCCGCGAGCCGGGGCAGGAAGAGAAGGAGACGATCGAGACCGGGACGCGCTCGGCGGCGCGCGGCGGCTTCACGACCGTCGCCTGCATGCCGAACACCTCGCCGCCGCTCGACGACCGGCCCCGGGTGGAGTACGTCGTCCGCCGGGCGGCCGCGTCGGCCGCCTGCCGCGTGCTTCCCATCGGGGCGGTAACGATCGGCCAGAAGGGCGAGGCGCTGGTCGAGTTCGAGGATCTGGTCAACGCCGGGGCCGTCGCCTTCACGGACGATGGAAAGCCCGTTACGAACGCCGAAATCATGCGCCGCGCCCTGGAACTGACGAAGCCGCTCGGGGTGCCCCTGATTCAGCACGCCGAGGATCCCGACCTGAAGGGGAGCGGCGTCGTGCACGAGGGCTGGGTCTCGACGCGCGTCGGCCTGAAGGGGATTCCCGACATCGCCGAAAGCGTCATGGTCGCCCGCGACACGCTCCTCGCCGACGTGACGGGCGGGCGCGTCCACGTGGCGCACATGAGCGCGGCGCGGACCGTCGAGGTGCTCCGGTGGGCGAAGCAGCGCGGGATCGCCATGACGGGCGAGACGACGCCGCACCACCTGGTCCTCACGGACGAGGCGGTGGCGACGTACGACACGAACACCAAGATGAACCCGCCGCTCCGCAGCGAGCGCGACCGCGAGGCGCTGATCGCCGGCGTGGTCGACGGCACGATCGACTGCCTGGCGACGGACCACGCGCCGCACACCGACATCGAGAAGGACGGCGACTTCGACAGCGCTCCGTTCGGCATCGTGGGGCTCGAGACGGCGCTGGGCCTCTACATGAAGGCGCTCGTCGAGCCGAAGCACCTCACGCTGAGCGAGCTTCTCCTGCGCATGACGCGCAACCCGCTCCGCGTTCTCGGGCGCGAAGGCGGCACGCTGGCGGCCGGCGCCGACGCCGACGTCACGATTTTCGATCCGGCGCAGCGCTGGACCGTGCGCGCGTCGGAATTCGCCTCCAAGGCGCGGAACATGCCGTTCGAAGGATGGGAGCTATCCGGAAAAATTCTGATCACTCTGGTGGGGGGCGCCGTCACCTACCGCGCGGAATCGCTGGCCGGGAGCGCCCGATAGAGCGAGGCCAGCGCGGCATAGGCGGCGCCGGGGGCGCGTGGTACGATCGGGGACTGATGCGCACCCCGTCAACGGGGCCCCTCGGCCTCGGCCTTCTCGGCCTCATGATCCTCTCCGCCGGCTGCGCCTACTTCAATACCTTCTACCTGGCGAAGAAGTACTACAAGGAGGGCCAGAAGGCGCAGGAGCGGAGCGTCCTCGAGTCGGTCTCGCCCGAGGCGTCGACCAAATACGAGATGAGCATCCGCCAGTGCCAGAAGGTGCTGAACGACTACGGCAAGAGCAAGTGGGCCGACGACGCCCTCTTCCTCCAAGGCGCGGCCACGTACGGAAAGGGCGACTACGTCGTCGCGATCCGGCGTCTGGAGGATCTCCAGACTCGATTCCCGCAGAGCCCCTTCCTTCCCGAGGCCCGGCTCATCCGCGGCATGGCGCACCTGAAACGCCGCGACTACGCGGAAGCCGACTCGACCTTCGAGGCGGTCGACCGCGAATTCCCGAAGCTCGATCGGCGGGGCGAACTCTACTTCTACGCCGGCGAGTCGCGCGCCGCGCAGCGGGACTACGGGAAGGCGCTCGCGTGGTACGCGCGCGCGAAGGACGCGGTCAAGACGCGCCGGGAGAAGTCGGACGTGCTCCGGCGGACGGGCGACGTGCTCCTGGCGAGCGCGCGGCCCGACAGCGCGATCGAGGTCTACGCCGAGGCGCTGCGCTCCGAGGAGCGCTCCAAGTACCGGCTCGATCTGGCGCTCCGGCGCGCCGAGGCGCTGCGCGACTTGAAACGATACGACGACGCCCTCGAGCTCCTCGCGCAATGGCGCCCGAACGCCATCGCGGAGAAGCGCGAGGGCGAACTGATGCTCCGGCTGCACGACGTGCAGGCGCGGGTCGGCCGGACGCAGGAGGCGATCGCCGGTTATCGCCGCCTCATCGAAACGGCGCCGAACACCGCGGTGGCCGCCGACGCGCAGTTCCGGATCGGCTATCTCTACGAATCGGCGCTGAACGACTACGACGGCGCCGCGAAGGAGTACGAGAAGTTGAAGAGCGGGCCGCCCTCGGAGTTTCAGACGCAGGCCAACCGGCGATCGCAGGGCCTGAGCGCCCTGAAGAAGTATCGCGAGTCGCTCGGCGCCGACACGACCCAGGCGAAGGCGCGTTCCGCCTTCCTTCTCGCCGAGCTCTACTACTTCCAGCTGGAACGGCCCGACTCGGCCCTCCTCCAATACAAGGCGGTCGAGGAGCAGTATCCGCAGAGCGTCTACGCGCCGAAGTCGGCGTACGCGAGGCTCTGGATCACCGCGCTCGACCGTTCCGACACGCTGGCCGTCCGCGCCATGACCGACAACATGGCCGCGCGCTACCGCGGGACGCGGTTCGCGGAGTCGGCGCTCTACTTCTGGAAGCGCTGGAGCGGCGAGACCGATTCGCGCACGGCGCTCCTCGATTCGCTGCTGGCGAATCCCGACACCACGGGCGCCTCGCGCTTCGCGCCGGAGGAGGCGGAGCCCGCGGGCGATCTCGTGTCGACGCCGGCCGAAGCCGACTCGGGTTACGCGGTGCCGCCGGAGACGATGAACCTCCTGAAGGCGCGCCGCGCCGCCATTCTCGGCCAGGGCCGCGCCGGGGCGACGCAATCGCCGCAGCGCCTCCAGCCGATGTCGCCCGGCGATTCGCTCCGCGCCGCGCGGCAGGACGCGCTCCGGAAGGCGCGCGCCGATTCGCTCGGCGCCGCGCCGCCCGATTCCAATTCAGCCGCCGGGTCCGCGAACCCGACGCCCGCCGCGGCGCCCGCGGACTCCACGCCAACGAACATCATCACACCCCAACGATGAATCAAGTCGACTGCACCGTTCTCGAAAATCGCGAGCTGACGAAGGGGAACTTCCTTCTCACGCTCCGCGTGCCGCGGACGTTCGGCAAGCCGCAACCCGGCCAATTCGTCCACCTGCGCCTCTCGCCCGACGGCGAGCCGCTCCTTCGCCGGCCCTACAGCCTCGAAGGCTACTTCGAGCATCGCGGCGTGCGCGCGGTCCGCATCTACTACTCGGTGGTCGGACGCGGCTCGCGCATCCTCGCCATGCAGCCGAAGGGTCGCACGCTCGACCTGATCGGGCCGCTCGGCGTCGGCTTCACGCCGACGCCGCGGCGGACCTCGCTCCTGGTCGCCGGCGGGCGCGGCGTGGCGCCGCTCCTCTTCCTCTCGCGGCGGCTCGCGGAGAAGAAGCGCCCCTACGTCTTCCTCTTCGGCGCCCGCTCGAAGAACGAACTCTACGGCGTGCGCGAGATCAAGAAGGGGCGCGTCCATCTCGCCACCGACGACGGCTCGGTCGGCTACGAGGGGAGCGTGCTCGATCTCCTGGAACGCGAATGGAAGGAGAGCGGTCACACGCCCCAGACGGCCGAGATCTTCACCTGCGGGCCGCACGGGCTGCTCCACGCCATCGCCGATTTCGCGCGGGAACGCGGGATTCGCTGCGAGGCGTCGCTCGAGGGACCCATGGCCTGCGCCGTGGGCGCCTGCCGCGGCTGCCCGATTCCGCTCCGCGCCGAGAACGACGAGGGGCGCTATCCCGCCATGTGCGTGGAAGGCCCCGTCTACGACGCGACGGTCGTCGATTGGGAGAGGCTGCCATGACGCCCGCGACGAAGCCCGATCTCCGCGTCCGCATCGGTTCGCTCGAACTCCGGAATCCGATTCTCGTCGCGTCGGGGATCATCGGATTCGGCAAGGAATACGAACGTCTCGTCGATCTCGAGCGGATCGGCGGCATCGTGACGAAGACCGTGACGCTTCGCCCGCGCGCCGGCAATCCGCCGCCGCGCGTCGTCGAGACGTCGGCCGGCATGCTCAACTCCATCGGCATCGAAAACCCCGGGCTGGCCGGCTACTTCGAGCAGAAGGTGCCGATCCTGCGCGAGATTCCCTGCGCGCGCATCGTCTCGGTGGAAGGGGAGAACGTCGAGGAGTTCCAGGAACTGGTGCGCGGCGTCGATTCCTCCGGCGTCGCCGACGCGATCGAGGTGAACATCTCCTGCCCGAACGTGGGACCGCACGGGATGCGCTATTCGACCGACGCGGGCATGGCGCGCGAGGTGATGACCGCGATCCGCCCGCTGACGAAGCTTCCGCTGATCGCCAAACTGACGCCGAACGTGACGCGCATCGCCGAGATCGCGGAGGCCTGCGAGAGTTGCGGCGCCGACGCCATCTCGGTCGTGAACACCTTCGTCGGGATGGCCGTCGATTCGAGGAATCGGAAACCGATCCTCGGCACGGTCCTCGGCGGCCTCTCGGGGCCCGCCATCAAGCCGCTCGCCCTCGCGAAGGCGTGGGAAGTGGCGCAGGCGGTCGACATCCCGCTCGTCGGCATGGGGGGCATCGCCCGGCCCGCCGACGCGATCGAGTTCCTGCTGGTCGGCTGCACCGCCGTCGAAATCGGGACCGCCATGTTCGCCGATCCGGGTCTCCCGGAGGCGTGCGTGACCGGTCTGTCGGACTACGTCCGCGCCCTGGGTGAGACCTCCGTCGACGCCGTGCTCGGCGCCATGGACGTTCCCGCGGGCCGCGGACCCATTCGCGCCGGGAGGGCGCAACGTGAGGCCGCGCGCGCCGCGCGGCGCTCGGGAGAGAAGCCGTGAGCCAAACCCTCGGCGTCCGCGACCGCCTGATCGTCGCGCTCGACCAGCCCGATCTGCCGCGCGCGCTCGCGCACGTCGACCGGATCGGCGACTCGGTTCTTTGGTACAAGGCGGGGCTCCAGCTCTTCGCCGCCGCGGGCCGCGACGCCGTTCGCGCATTGGCCGATCGCGGGAAGCGCGTCTTCCTCGACCTCAAGCTGCACGACATTCCGGCGACGGTGGAGAAGGCCGTCGCCGCGCTCGAAGGGCTTCCGATCTCGCTCCTCACGATTCACGCGTCGGGCGGGCCGGAGATGATCGCGGCCGCCTCGCGCGCCGCCCGCGCGCTCGGCGCCTCGAGCGGCGCCGGAACGGCGCCCCGCATCCTCGCGGTCACCATGCTCACGAGTCTCGACGGCACCGAGATCCCGACGCTCTGGAATCCCGGCACCTCGCTCGAGGAGAAGGTGCTCGGACTCGCGCGGATGGCGCGCGAATCGGGCGCCGACGGCGTCGTCGCCTCGCCGCAGGAACTCGCGGCGCTCCGCGGCGCTCTGCCGTCGCCTTTCCTGATCGTCACTCCCGGCATTCGCGGACCCCACGACGCGTCGCACGACCAGAAGCGCACGCTCTCCCTCCCGGAGGCGTTCGCGCGGGGCGCCGACTTCGTCGTGGTGGGACGTCCGATTCTCGACGCGGCCGATCCGAAGGGCGCGGTCGACGCGTTCGAGGCGTCGGTCGCCGCCTTGGCCTCCTCCGAGAGGAATCGCGCATGAAAGTCTTGGTCACCGGAATCACGGGGTTCGCCGGGAGTCACCTGGTGGACTACATGCTCACGCTTCCGAACGTGGAGATCCACGGCATCCTCCGCTGGCGGAGCCGCACGGAGAACATCGAGCACTTCCGCGACAAGGTCACGTTCTCGGAGTGCGACCTCCGCGACGCCTCCTCCGTGCGCGACGTGATCGAGGCGGTGCGCCCCGATCGCATCTTCCACCTGGCGGCGCAGTCGTTCGTGCCGACGTCGTGGACGGCGCCGACCGAATCGCTCGTCACGAACATCATCGGCCAGTTGAACATCTTCGAGGCCGTGAAGAAGACCAACTTGAAGCCGCGCATCCAGCTCGCCTGCTCGAGCGAGGAGTACGGACTCGTCCACGAGAACGAACTCCCGATCCGCGAGACGAACCCGCTCCGCCCGCTCTCGCCCTACGCGGTGAGCAAGGTGGGGCAGGACATGCTCGGCTACCAGTACTTCAAGTCGTTCGGCCTCCACGTGATTCGGACGCGCGGCTTCAACCACGAAGGGCCGCGCCGCGGGCCGGTCTTCGTCTGCTCCGATTTCGCGAAGCAGATCGCGGACATCGAGAAGGGGCGCCGCGCGCCGGTCGTGCGCGTGGGGAATCTCGACGCGCGCCGCGACTTCACCGACGTGCGCGACATCGTGCGGGGCTACTGGCTCGCGCTCGAGAAGGGCGTGGCGGGCGAGGAGTACAACCTCTGCTCGGGCAAGGACTGGGTCATCAAGGACATGCTCGACTACCTCCTCGCGCTTTCGACCGCGAAGATCAAGGTCGAGGTCGACCCGACGCGCCTTCGTCCCTCGGACGTGCCGGTCCTCCTCGGCGACGCCTCCAAGTTCAAGAAGGCGACCGGCTGGGAGCCGACCATTCCGTTCGAGCAGACCCTGAAGGACATGCTCGCCTACTGGCGCGAGCGGTAGCCGTTGCGTCTCTTCGTCACCGGGGTGTCCGGCTTCGTCGGGCGCCACCTTTTGGCATCGTGGGGCGACGGCGCCGAATTTCACGGCGCCGACCGGGCCCCGCTCGATTCCACGCCGGGCGGCGCGGAACTCGGCGCGCGGCTGACGTCGTTCCGCGCGCTCGACGTGACCGACGCGACCGCGGTGGCGACCGCCGTCCGCGACGTGCGCCCCGACGCGGTGATCCACCTGGCGGCGCAGTCGTCGGGCGCCGCGTCGCTCGTCGATCCGGTCGAGACCTATCGCGCGAACGCGCTTGGCGCGCTCCATCTCCTCGAGGCCATGCGCCAGGGCGCGGCGCAGGCGACGCTGCTCCTCGTCGGTTCCGCGGATGCCTACGGATCCGGCGGCGCGGGGGGCCGCATCCGCGAGGACGCGCCCTTCCGGCCGCGAAACCCGTACGGCCTCAGCAAGGCGGCGCAGGACGCGCTCGGCGCGCTCTACGCCGAGATCTACGGGCTTCGCGTGATTCGCACCCGCACCTTCTCCCACACCGGCCCCGGGCAGCGACCGCAGTTCGCGCTCGCCGCCTTCGCCGAGCAGATCGCGCGCGTCGACGCCGGCGCGCAGCCGCCCGAGATCAAGGTCGGCAACCTGGACAGCGTGCGGGAATACGGCGACGTGAGGGACGTCATCGCCGCCTACCGCGCCCTCGTGGAGCGGGGCGCGGCGGGCGAGGCCTATAATGTCTGCACCGGCGAGGGGCACCGCCTCCGCGACCTCCTCGACCGGCTGATCGCGCTGGCCGGCGTGAAGGCGGCCGTCGCGTCCGACCCGTCGCGGGTCCGGACGCACGACGTCGATCACGTCGTGGGGGATCCCGCGAAGATCGCGGCGCGAACCGGATGGACGCCGCGCATTCCGCTCGAGCGCACGCTCACCGATCTCTATCAAGACGCCCGGGCGCGCGTGCGCCGCGAAACGGGCCGCTGAGGAACCGATGCGTATCGTCGTCGTAGGAACGGGATTCGTGGGGCTCGTGACCGGGGCCGGCTTCGCCGACTTCGGGAACGAGGTGCTCTGCGTCGATGTCGATCCCGCGAAGATCGCGAAACTCGAACGGGGCGAGATCCCCTTCTACGAACCGGGGCTCCTCGACCTCGTGGCGCGAAACGTCCGCGAGCGGCGCCTGCGCTTCGGCACCTCGCTCGAGGAAGCCACCAAGTGGGGCGAAATCGTCTTCCTCTGCGTCGGCACGCCGTCGGGGCCCCGCGGAGAGGCCGACTTGAGTCAGGTCTTCGACGCGGCCAAGACGATCGCCGGCGCGCTGCCGGGGCACCGATTGATCGTGCAGAAGAGCACCGTGCCCGTGGGAACGAACGACCGGCTCTTCGCCTATATCAAGAAGCAGGCGAAGCGCGGCGCGAAGTTCGACGTGGCGTCGAACCCGGAATTCCTCCGCGAGGGAACCGCGGTCGACAACTTCATGCGCCCCGACCGAATCGTCATCGGCGCCGACACGCCGAAGGCGAGGACGATGCTCCGCGACCTCTACCGCCCGCTCTACCTGATCGAGACACCCGTCGTCGTGACGAGCGTCCGCACGGCCGAACTCATCAAATACGCGTCGAACGCATTCTTGGCGACGAAGATCTCCTTCATCAACGAGATGGCGAACCTGGCCGACGCGCTCGGCGCCGACGTCCACGACGTGGCGAAGGCGATGGGACTCGATCGGCGCATCGGGCCGAAGTTCCTCCACCCGGGCCCCGGTTACGGCGGCTCCTGCCTGCCGAAGGACACGATGGCGCTCCGCCACTTCGCGACGGAGGCGGGCGTGCCGATGCGAATCGTCGGCGCCTCCATCGAGGCGAATGACGCGCAGTTGGACGTGGCCGTCGCGAAGATCCGCGGGCTCCTGAAGGGGCGGGCGCCCCACACCGTCGCCGTGCTGGGCCTCTCCTTCAAGCCCGAGACCGACGACATGCGCGCGGCGCCGTCGCTCGGCATCATTCAGGCGCTGAAGCGCCGGAAGGCCCGCGTTCGGGTGTACGATCCGGTCGTGCGGGCGACGACGCCCGGCGCGCCGAAGGACGTCACGTTCGCCGCGAACGCCTACGACGCGGCGAAGGGCGCCGACGTGCTCGTCATCGTCACCGAATGGAACGAATTCCGCCGGCTCGACCTCGGCCGCATTCGCCGCGTCATGCGGCGGAAGGCGATCGTCGATCTGCGAAACGTCTACGATCCCCCGGCGGTGCGCCGCCTGGGATTCGCCTACACCTCGGTCGGGAGGCCGGAATGAAGCTGATTCAAGGCGTCACCGTGAAACCGCTCCGGCTGATCCCGGACGAACGCGGCTACCTGATGGAAATGCTCCGCAGCGACGACCCCTTCTTCCAGAAGTTCGGACAGTGTTACGTGTCGGTGGCCTATCCGGGCGTGGTGAAGGGGTGGCACTATCACAAGAAGCAGACCGATCACTTCGTGATCGTGAAGGGGATGATGAAGGTCGTGCTCTACGACGAGCGCGACGGCTCGCCGACGAAAGGGCAAATCAACGAGTTCTTCATGGGCGAGAAGAATCCCGTCCTCGTCGTCATTCCGAACGGCGTCTGGCACGGCATGAAGTGCATCGGCACCGAGCCCGCGATGCTCATCAACACGCCGACCGAAGCGTACAACTACGCCGATCCGGACGAAGTGCGCGCCGACCCGCACAAGAGTCACATTCCGTACGACTGGTCCCGGAAGGACGGGTAGGGCGACCATGGCGAAGG
>DASTSZ010000157.1:0-6533 GCA_035760425.1 Candidatus Eiseniibacteriota bacterium
CGCGCCAGACGCCGGAGAAGATCCTCCGCCTCCACCTGGACGAGCGCGGCCTGCCGGCCTACCGGGCGCGCGCGGCGGCGCGGTTCCTCGATCCGCGGCCGAAGGTGCAGAAGCAGCTCGCGAGCGTCATCTCGAAGCTCGCGAACGTCTACTACAGCCAGGACTGCTCGCTCGCGGAGATCAACCCGCTCGTCGTCACGCCGTCCGAGGAAGTCTGGGCGCTCGACGCGAAGGTCGTCATCGACGACAACGCGCTCGACCGTCACGCCGATCTCGCCGACATGCGCGACCTGGGCGCCGAGGATCCGGGCGAAGTCGAAGCGCGCGAGAAGGGCCTCTCCTACGTCCGTCTCGACGGCTCGATCGGCTGCGTCGTGAACGGTGCCGGGCTCGCCATGGCGACGATGGACCTCATCCAGTTCCACGGCGGGAAGCCGGCCAACTTCCTCGACATCGGCGGCTCGTCGAATCCCGACAAGGTGACGGCGGCCATGAACATCCTCACGAGAGACCAGCGCGTGCGCGCGGTGCTCTTCAACATCTTCGGCGGCATCACGCGCTGCGACGACGTGGCGCGCGGGCTGATCGCCGCGCTCGACCGGATCGGCGTGAAGCTCCCGATCGTCATCCGGCTCACCGGCACGAACGAGAAGGAAGCGCGCGAACTCCTGAGCGCGCGGGGCATGACGGCGTTGAGCGACATGGACGAGGCGGTTCGCTCCGTGATCGCGCGCGCGGCGGAGGCGGCATGAGCGTCTTCGTCGGTCGCGACTCGCGCGTGCTCGTGCAGGGCATCACCGGCCGCGACGGCTCGTTCCACGCGCGCGGCATGAAGGAATACGGCACCAAGGTCGTCGCGGGCGTCACGCCGGGCAAGGGCGGGACGAACCTCGACGGCATTCCGGTCTTCGATTCGGTCGACGAGGCGGTGGCGCGGACGAAGGCGAACGTCTCGGTGATCTACGTGCCGGCGCCGCTGGCGCAGGACGCGATCTACGAGGCGGTCGACGCCGAGATCCCGCTCGTCGTCTGCATCACCGAGGGCGTTCCGGTGCGCGACATGATCGAAGTCGCGAGCTATCTCCGCGGCAAGTCGACGCGCCTCATCGGCCCCAACTGCCCGGGCCTCATCACGCCGGGGCAGTGCAAGGTCGGCATCATGCCGGGCTTCATTCACGCGCCCGGCCGCATCGGGCTCGTCTCCCGAAGCGGAACGCTCACGTACGAAGTCGTCTGGCAGCTGACGCGCGCCAAGATGGGCCAGTCGACCTGCATCGGCATCGGCGGCGATCCGATCGTCGGCACGCGGTTCGTCGACACGCTCGCGCAGTTCGAGGCCGACGACGAGACCGACGCGATCGTCCTGATCGGCGAGATCGGCGGCACGGACGAGGAGGACGCGGCGGCGCTCATCGAGCAGCACATCTCGAAGCCGGTCGTCGCCTTCATCGCGGGGCAGACCGCGCCGGCCGGGAAGCGCATGGGCCACGCGGGCGCCATCGTGTCGGGCGGCGCGGGCACGGCGGCGGAGAAGATGGCGCGGTTCGAGCGCGCGGGCGTTCCGGTGGCGAAGGTGCCGTCGGAGATTCCCGGGCTCATCGCGGCGGCGCTCGCGAAGCGGGCGAAGAAGGCGGGGCTCAAGGTCGTGATGGGCGGGAAGGGCATGAAGAAGAGCGCCCCCAAGTCCGCCGCCAAGTCGGCGCGGCGATCGGCCCCCAAGGCCGTGAAGAAGGCGGCCCCGAAGGCATCCAAGAAAGCGACGAAGCGCGCGGCCAAGCCGGCGGTTCGGAAATCCTCGCCCCGGAAATCGGCATCCAAGAAGAAGGCCGTCGCGAGAAAGGGCCGGCACTAGCCCTCGGCGAGACACGAAACCATCGCCGCGGCCGGCCCGTCGCGCCGGCCGCGGCGTTTCCTATCCCAACCAGGCGACGCCAACCGGAGGAACTCCCGTGTCGATGCAAGAAACCCTGTTCATGATCAAGCCCGACGCCGTCAAGGGACGGAAGATCGGCCTCATCCTCGCCAAGATCGAAGAGGCGGGATTCGAGATCGTCGAGATGCGCCAGGTCCGCCTCACCGCCGACCAGGCTCGCCGCTTCTACGCCGTTCACGAGGGCAAGCCCTTCCTGAATGAGCTCGTCGCCTTCATGTCGTCGGGCCCGGCCGTCCCGTGCCGCTTGCGCCGCGAGAACGCGGTCCTCGGCCTTCGCGAGCTGATCGGCGCGACCGATCCCAAGGAAGCGAAGCCGGGCACGATCCGCGCCCTCTACGCCGAGAGCAAGGGAAACAACGCCGTGCACGCCTCCGACTCGCCCGAAAACGCGGCGATCGAGATCGACTTCATGTTCGGAGCGGTCGGCGCGGCCCGATAGGGCGCGCCCGAAGACCCTCCAGGAGCCCGTCGTGAACATCGACCTACGAGAACTTCCCGATGGCCTGAGCAACCTCGACCTCGACCTCCCGGGCGAGTCGTTCGGGCTCGCCAAGGCCGACGTCGACCTGGAGGGACCCCTCCGGGTCCAGCTGATCCTGGACCGGCGGGGGGACGAGATCTGGGTGAGGGGCAAAGCCCAGGGCGCCGCGCGCCAGGAGTGCTCCCGATGCCTGGTGGAATACCCCCAGAATCTCGATTTGGAGTTCGATGTCTTCTGTGCTAAGGTGTCTAATCCCAACGTGGTGAGCCACAAGGCCGTAGACGAGGAAGATGGGGGCGTTCATCCCCACGACGGCCGGGTTCTCTCCATCGACGGCGAGATTCGGGAGGCCGTGATTCTGGCCCTTCCGATGAAACCGCTCTGCCGGGAAGCCTGCGCGGGACTCTGTCCACGCTGCGGCGAAGATCTGAACCAGGGCCCTTGCCGCTGCGCCAGCGCCGCGGCCGGGGGATGAGACGCGACCGGCCCGGCCCGGACCAAAGCGCGCCCCGCAACCAGAGGAAGTAGCGAATGGCAGTTCCCAAGCGACGCCACTCCAGCACCCGAGGCAAGAACCGCCGCACGAATTGGAAGCTGCGGAAGCCCTCGCGGTCGCTCTGCTCGCACTGCAGCCAGCCCAAGCTCCCGCACCGGGTCTGCGCGCACTGCGGTTACTACGCCGGCGAAGAGGTGATCGTTCAGGAGTCCGCCCGCACCGCGTAGCCTCCCAACGACGATGGACCAGGGACGGAAGCGACCGGTCATCGGAGTGGACGCCATGGGCGGCGACCTGGCACCCCGCGTGAACATCCAAGGGGCGCTCGAGGCGCTCGCCGAATCCGCGTCCGCGTTCGACGTGGTCTTGGTGGGCGACGAAACGGCCATCCGCGAGGAAGCCCGGGTTCTGGGCGTCACCGATCGTCTGCCGCGCGTCATCCACGCGGCCGAGCAGGTCGAGATGTCGGAGCACGCGGCGCAAGCCGTCCGGAAGAAGCGCGACTCCTCGATCGTCGTCTGCGCCCGGCTCCACAAGGCGGGCGAGGTCGACGCGGTCGTCTCGGCCGGGAACACCGGCGCGGTCGTCGCGTCGGGCCTCTTCGAGATCGGGCGCATCGAGCAGATCCAGCGTCCCGCCATCGCCACCGTCCTTCCGACGCCTCAGGGCAACGTGGTCATCCTGGACGTCGGCGCCACCTCCGACTGCAAGCCCTCCCACCTCGCCCAATTCGCCATCATGGGGAGCATCTACGCGCGGCTCGTGCTGAAGATCGAGAAGCCGCGCGTCGGCCTCCTGAACATCGGCGAGGAAGCGGAGAAGGGGAGCGAGCTCTACTACGAGGCGCATCAGCTCCTCAAGCGGAGCCCGGTCCACTTCGTCGGCAACGTCGAAGGTCGTGAAGTCATTCTCGGCACCGCCGACGTCGTCGTCTGCGACGGCTTCGTCGGCAACGTGCTTCTCAAATTCGCGGAGAGCGTCATTCCGAGCATCTCGACGATGATCAAGGACGAGATCGCGGCCCATCCGCTGAGCGCCATGGCGGGGCTTCTCTTGAAGCCCGCGTTCCGGCGCCTGAAGCGGCGGCTCGACTACGCGGAAGTCGGCGGCGCGCCGCTCCTGGGCGTCGACGGCACCTGCATCATCGCGCACGGCCGCTCGAACGTCCGCGCCATCAAGAACGCCATCAAAGTGGCGGCCCGCTGCGCCGAGGCGCGCGTGGCCGATTCCATCAAGGAGCAGTTGCGAGGAATGGAGCCCCAAGCCGCATGATCGCTCCCGCGCGCGACGTCCATATCATCGGCACGGGGTCCTACACCCCGTCGCACGTCCTCACGAACAAGGACCTCGAGGCGATCGTCGACACGTCGGACGAGTGGATCGTTTCGCGCACCGGCATTCGCGAACGCCGCATCTCCGATCCCAAGACGCCCTCCTCGTTCCTCGCCTCCGAGGCGGCGAAGCGCGCGCTCGCCGACGCCGGAGTCGACGCGATGGAACTCGATCAGATCATCGTCGGCACGGTGACGGGCGACCGGATCTTCCCGTCGACCGCCTGCCGCGTGCAGGACGTACTCGGCGCGAAGAACGCGCACGCCTTCGACGTCTCCGCCGCCTGCGCCGGTTTCCTCTACGGGCTCTCGGTCGGTTGCGACTCGATTCGCGCGGGCTCCATGAAGACGGTGCTCGTGGTCGGCGTGGAGACGCTGAGCAAGATCGTGAACTGGACCGACCGGAACACCTGCGTGCTCTTCGGCGACGCCGCGGGCGCGGTGGTGCTTCGTTCGACCGGGCAAAGCGGCGGCATCCTGGCGACGCGCGTCCATAGCGACGGATCGCTCGTCCATCTGCTCGAGATGCCGGCGGGCGGATCGCTCCTTCCGCCGTCGCATCAAACGGTCGAGGCGCGCCTCCACACGATCCACATGAGCGGCAACGACGTCTTCAAGCACGCCGTCCGCGCCATGCAGTCGGTGGCGATCGAGACGCTCGAGGCGGCGGGCCGGAAGGCCGAGGACCTGACGCTCCTCGTGCCGCACCAGGCGAATCTCCGCATCGTCGAAGCGACGGCGCAGCGGCTCGGCGTTCCGATGGAGAAGGTCTTCGTGAATCTCGAGAAGTACGGGAACACGTCGGCCGCCTCGATCCCCCTCGCGCTCGACGAAGCGCGGCGCGGAGGACGGATCAAGACGGGCGACCTGGTGGCGCTGGTCACGTTCGGCGGCGGCTTCACGTGGGCCTCCGCGGTGGTGGAGTGGTGAGCGCGGGCGCGGCGTTTCTCTTCCCGGGGCAAGGCTCGCAGGCGGTCGGCATGGGGAAGGCGCTCGCCGAGCGCTATCCCGAAGCGCGCGCCGTCTTCCAGGAAGCGGATCAGGTGCTCGGCTTCGCGCTCTCGGCGCTCTGCTTCGAGGGGCCGGCCGAGGAGCTGACGCAGACGCAGAACACGCAGCCGGCGCTCCTCGCCACGAGCGTCGCGGCGTACCGCGTGCTCGAAGCGCGCGGCGCGCGGCCCTCCTGCGCGGCGGGGCACAGCGCGGGCGAGTACGCGGCGCACGTGGCGGCCGGCTCGCTCACCTTCGCCGACGGGCTGCGGCTCATTCGCCGTCGCGGCGAAGCGATGGCGGGCGCGGGGTCGACCCGTCCCGGTTCGATGGCGGCGGTGCTCGGACTCTCGGCGGAGCAGATCGACGAGGTGCTCCGCGCGGTGAACCTCCCGCGCGATCTCGCCGCGGCGAACTACAACTCGCCCGGCCAGGTGGTGCTCTCCGGCACCCCGGAGGCGCTTTTGCGCGGCGGCGAGGAAGCGAAGAAGCTCGGCGCGAAGAAGGTGATCCCGCTTCAGGTGAGCGCGGCGTTCCATTCGCCCCTCATGGAGGCGGCGGTCGCGGGGCTCAACGAGGCGCTCGACGCCGTGCCGATCGCGAGGGCCGCGTTTCCGGTCTACGCGAACGTCTCGGGCGAGCCCGTCGTCGATCCCGACGCGATCCGCGCCACGCTCCGCGCGCAGCTCCTGGGCGCGGTGCGCTGGGAGCAGACGGTGCGCGCCATGATCGCCACGGGCGTTCGCTCGTTCGTCGAGGTCGGGCACGGCAAGGTCCTTCGCGGCCTGGTGCGCGGCGTCGACAAGGAAGCGGCGCTCTTCGGCTCCGACGAGCCGGAGGCGCTCGAAGCGGCGGCGCAGGCCCTGGCGGGCGCCCCCGCGTGAGCGCGCCGATGGAAGGACGCGTCGCGGTCGTCACCGGCGGCGGGAAGGGCATCGGCCTCGCCATCGCGCGGGCGTTTCGCGCGCGGGGGGCCGCGGTCGTCGTGACGGGACGCGATCAAGCCGCGCTCGACGCCTTCGTGGCGGAGACGACGGCGGCCGGCGGACGCGCGCTCGCGATCGTCGCCGACATGGCGAAGGCGGGCGAAGCCGACCGCGTCTGCGCGGCGACGCTCGAGGCCTTCGGGAAAGCCGACTGTCTCGTGAACAACGCGGGCATCACGCGCGACGGCCTCCTGGTCCGCATGTCGGACGAGGACTGGGACGCGGTGCTCGACACGAACTTGAAGGGGGCCTTTCGCGCGATCCGCGCCTTCACGCGTCCGATGATGAAGGCGCGCTACGGGCGGATCGTGAACGT
>DASTSZ010000158.1:0-5551 GCA_035760425.1 Candidatus Eiseniibacteriota bacterium
AGCGGCGGCCCGAAGAGTTCGGGGATCGTGTAGCGCGGCGGTCCGGCCGGGAGCGCCACGTAGCCGATGTAGCCGACGTAGAGACAGAGCACGATGCTCACGAGCGTCTCGCGGAAGGACTGCCACTCGCCCCGCAAGTAGAGGAGAAGCCCCAGGAGCGGCGGCAGCACGTAGAAGAGCCAGTAGCAAATCGTGAAGAAGTCGGTCAGGAGCGGCGTGGCGAAGCGCTGCGCCCAGACGGTCGGCTCCACGCCGAAGAGCTTCACGTCGAGTTCGTAGAGGAAGTTCGTGATGTCGGGCGCCGCGAAGAAGGCGATCATGTCGTGGAGGTTCGCGTAGACGTTCGCCGCGAAGAGGAACGGCAGGACGTCGCGCGCGAAGGTCCACTCCGGCTTGGTGCGGACGACCCAGAGAAAAACCACGACGCTCCCGGCGAGGAAGACAAGGCGCGTGAAGGCGTCGGGGTAGCCGGCGGTCGGGCCGCGGAGCGGCATGCCGCCTCCGAACGCGGCGATCGATCCGAGGGCGTAGGCCATCGGCACGAAGAGAAGGAGGGTGGCGACTTCCTCGGGCCGGAAGGAGAAGAGGAGGCGCGCGAAACCCCCGCGGGCGGCGCCGTTCGCGCCGCCGCGAGTCGTTTCGAGGTCCGAGTTCGTCACCGAGCGGGCGCGCCCACTGCGGCCGCGGCCGCCGTCTTGGCGTCCGGCACGCGCGCCGTCCCCGCCGCCGCGAGCCGCACGCGGGCGTCGAGCGCGATCGCGGGCGCGTCGCCGGGCAGCGCGAGCACCGGGTTCAGATCGAGTTCGAGCAATTCGGCGTGCTCGCTCGCGAGATGCGACACGCGATGGAGGAGATCGAGGAGCGACGCCTCGTTGGCTTTCGCCGCGCCGCGGAACCCGTTGAGGAGCGGGTAACCGCGAATGCCGCGCACCATCTCGGCCGCGTCGGTGTCGGTCAGGGGCGCGAGCCGGACCTGCACGTCGCGCAACAGCTCGACCGCGACGCCGCCCAGCCCGAACAGGACGATCGGCCCGAACGCCGGATCGCGCGTCATGCCGACGATCGTCTCGACGCCGCCGCCGACCATCCGCTCGACGGAGACCCCTTCGAAGACCGCGTCGGCGTTCGCCTTCTTCAGCACGGCGCGAAGTTCGTCGAAGATCTGCGCGGCCTCTTCCTCGGTTTTGACGTTCAGCCGCACGCCGCCGATATCGCTCTTGTGGACGACCTGCGGCGAACGGAGCTTCATCACCACCGGGAAGCCGAGCGCCTTCGACATCGCCGCCGCTTCCCCGCGATTCGTCGCCACGCGCGCCACGTTCAACCGGATGCCGTAGGCGGCGAGCAGTTCGCTCATGGGGCCCGGGGGCATCCAGCCGCCCTCCTTGCCGCCGGTCGGCATCGCCGCGCGAGCCGCGGCGATCGCCTTCTCCGCCCGCGCCCGGTCGATGCCCGAAAGCGTGGGCGTCTTTCCGACGGGGCTGTTCCGCCAGACGCCGTACTTCACGACGCGCGCCAGCGCGCGGGCCGCCGACTCGGGGAACGAGTAGGACGGGATGTGGCCCGACTGAAGCGACTTGAGGCTCTCGGGCACACCGTGGCTCCCCATGAAGCAGGAGAGGATCGGCTTCGTGTTCCCCTCCGCGCCGGCCAGGATCGCCTTCGCGACTTCCTGCGCCCCGGTCACGAGCGGCGGCACGAAGATGACGATGACGGCGTCGACGTTCTTGTCGGCGTGGAGGAGCCGCACGGCCTTCTCGAATGACTCCGCGTTGGCGGAGGCGATCATGTCGACCGGGTTTCGCGTGCTCGCCTCGACCGGGAGGAACGCGCGGAGCGCCTTTACGGTCTTCGGCTCGAGCGCCGGGAGTTCGAGCCCCATCCCCTCGCAGGCGTCGGCGGCCATGATGCCGGGGCCGCCCGCGTTCGTGAGGATGGCGACGCGCGGCCCGGCCGGGATCGGCTGCGACGCGAGGAGGAGCGCCGTGTCGAAGAGTTCCTCGATCGTGTCGGTCCGGATGACGCCGCTCTGGCGGAAGAGCGCGTCGACGGCGACGTCGGATCCGGCCAGCGCGCCGGTGTGGGACGAGGCCGCGCGCGATCCGCTCTCGGTCCGCCCGCTCTTCACGGCGAGGATCGGCTTCTTGCGCGCGACACGCCGCGCGATCTGCGTGAACTTGGCCGGATTGCCGAACGACTCCAAGTAGAGAAGGATGACGTCGGTCCCCTCGTCGCGTTCCCAGAACTCGATGAGATCGTTGCCCGAGACGTCGGCCTTGTTCCCGACGCTCACGAACTGCGAAATGCCGACGTTCAGCTGGCGCGCGTAGTCGAGGATGGCGAGCCCGAGGGCGCCGCTCTGCGACGAGAAGGCGACGCGTCCCGGCGGCGGCTGAAGCGGCGCGAAGGTCGCGTTCATCTTCACGGCGGGATCGGTGTTCAGGATGCCGAGACAGTTCGGGCCGACGAGCCGCATCTTGTAGCGGCGGACGATCTCGCGGAGCGCCACCTCGCGCTTCGCGCCCTCCTCGCCGACTTCCTTGAAGCCGGCCGAGATGACGACGAGCGCCTTCACGCCCTTCTTCCCGCACGCCTCCACCGCCTCGAGAACGCCGGCGGACGGAACGACGATCACGGCCAGGTCGACTTCGCCCGGCACCGCGTCGATGCTCGGATAGGCGGGAAGCGATTGGATGTGGGTGGCGTTCGGATTGATCGGGTAGACCGGCCCCTGAAAGGGCTGCTGCGTCAGGTTATGCAGGATCGCCCCGCCGATCGCGTCGCGGCGGCGCGAGGCGCCGATGACCGCGATGCTGCGCGGGCGAAAGAGTGGATCGAGCGATTCGGGCATTTGAGTTCTCCTCCCGGTCCGCCTCCGTGGCGAGACCGAATCGGAGTGTATCACTTCAGCGGGGCGCGACGGCGTGGTCCGGAGGTAGCGCCGAAACGCTACTCGAGTCCCGCCTTCCGGCGGGCCGCTTCGACCTGCCGCGCGAGTGCGACGTCCTTGTCGGTGATGCCGCCCGCGTCGTGGGTGACGAGGGAGAGGGTGATGTTGCTGTAGCGGATGTCGATGTCGGGATGGTGGTTCGCCACTTCCGCGAGTTGCGCGACCGCGTTCACGAAGACGATGGCTTCGGGGAACGAGGGGTGCTTGAAGGTCTTCCGGATCATGCCGTCGGCGATCGCCCAGCCCGGGAGCGTCGTCAGTTCCTTCGCGAGATCGGCGTCGCTCAGGCGCGGCACGGCGGCTACCAGCGACCGAGGAGGTCGGGGTCGGGCATCATTTCGGGCGACCACGGATCGGGCAGGATCTCGACCTCGGAATCCTTCCCCGTCACGCGCTTCATCACGTCCTTCACCTGCGCGACGATCTGGGGCGCGTAGGGGCAGAAGGGCGTCGTGAGGAGCATGCGCACCATCGGCGGCTCCGAAACGAGGTCGACTTCGCGCACGAGCCCGAGTTCGATGATGCTGAGGTGGATTTCGGGATCGACGACTTCTTCGAGAGCGGTGCGAACTTCTTCTTCGGTGGCCATGATCTCTCCTTCGTCTAGTCGGGGAGCCCGACCAGGAGGTCGTCCCCCTCCACGCGCACGGGGTAGGACTCGACCGGCGCGATGGCCGGCATGCAGGTGGCGGCGCCCGTCGTGATGTCGAATCGCGCGCCGTGGCGCGGGCAGATCACCTCACGCCCCTCGATCTCGCCCTCGGCGAGCGGCCCGCCGTCGTGCGTGCAGATGTCCTCGATGGCGTAGTAGGCGCCGTCGAGGCGGTAGACCGCGATGTGGCGATCCTCCACCTCGAAGACTTCGGGACGGCCGTCCGGGACCTCGGCGGTGCGTCCCACCTTCACGAACCGCGCGGTCTCGGTGCTCATGCCTCGTCCTCCTCTTTCCACGCCTGAATGCCGTACACCCCGACCTTCAGCGTCTTCAGCGCCAGGAGCGCGCACTTGAGCCGAACGGGGCCGAGTTCGATGCCGAGAAGCTCGAGGACGTCGTCGCGATTGATCGCTTTCACCTCGTCGAGCGACTTGCCGATGATCTCGTCCGAGAGCATCGAGGCGGCGGCGCGGCTGATGGAGCAGCCCGTGCCGCTGAACTTCACGTCCTCGATCTTCCCGTCCTTGATCTTGAGATCCATGCGAATCCGGTCGCCGCAGAGGGGATTCGAGTCCTCCGCGCTCACGTCCGGGTGTTCGATCGTCCCCCAATTCCGGGGATTCTGATAGTGGTCGAGGATGTTCTGCCGGTAGAAGTCGTCGAGGCTCATCGGTGGAAGACCGCTTTCACCTTCCTGACGCCTTCCGCCAGCCGTTCGACCTCCGTCGAATCGTTGTAGACCGTGAACGACGCGCGCGCGGTGGCCGGAACGCCGAGCCGGGCGTGAAGCGGCATGGCGCAGTGATGGCCCGCGCGAACCGCGACTCCCTCCCGGTCGAGCACGCCCGCGACGTCGTGCGCGTGGATGTCGTCCACCGTGAAGCTCAGCACCGCGCCGCGATCCTCCGCGGCGGGCGGCCCGTAGACCGTGACGCCGGGGATCGCTTCGAGCGCGCGAATGGCCTCCACGGCGAGCGCGTAGCCGTGCGCGTGGACCGCCTCCATGCCGATGGCCGCGAGATAGTCGATGGCCGCGCCGAGGCCGACGGCGTCGGCGAAGTTCATGGTGCCGGCCTCGAACTTCGAGGGCGGATCGGCCCACGTGGAGCGCTGAAGCGTCACCTCGCGGATCATCTCGCCGCCGCCGAAGAAGGGCGGCATCGACTCCAGGTGCTCCCGCTTCGCGATCAGCGCGCCGATCCCGGTCGGACCGAGCATCTTGTGGCCCGAGAAGGCGAGGAAGTCGGCGCCGGTCGCCTGGAAGTCGACCGGAAGGTGCGGCACCGCCTGGGCGGCGTCGATGAAGACGACCGCGCCGGCCGCGTGCGCGCGCCGCGTCAGTTCGAGGACGGGATTGATCGTGCCGAGCGCGTTCGAGACCCAGGTGAAGGAGACGAGCTTCACCGGGCCCTCGAGGAGCCGGTCGAGATTCGCGAGATCGAGCCGCCCGTGCGCGTCGACCGGGATGTGGCGCAGTTCGGCGCCCTTCTCCTCGGCCAGCATCTGCCACGGAACGAGATTCGAGTGATGCTCCATCTCGGTCGTGATGACCTTGCCCGGGCGATCCGCCATCACGTGGCTGCACAGATCGATGGCGTGCGTGGTGTTCGCGGTGAACACGACGCAGCCCTTGCGGAGCTCCGCGCCGATGAAGTCGGCGACGACGTAGTACGCCTCCTCGAAGCGCTCGGTCGCCTTGCGCGACAACAGGTGCGTGCCGCGATGGACGTTCGCGTACTCGCGCTCCATGAACTCGACGAACGCCGCGAGCACGGTGTGCGGCGCGTGTGTCGATGCCGCGTGATCGAGGTAGACGAGCGGGCGCTCGCCCGAGCCGAGCACGGGCACGTTGCGCCCGACGATGCCGAACTCGCGGCGGACCTCGGCCCACGACAGCTTCGCGCCGGGCATCCGGCACATCGTCGCGGCGCCGCCGGTCACGAACC
>DASTSZ010000159.1:0-15285 GCA_035760425.1 Candidatus Eiseniibacteriota bacterium
GCGCCGCCCGACGCGGGCGCCTCGGCGGACTTCTTCGGTTCGTCGTCGGAGCCGTGGCGCGGCTGGACCGGATCCAGTTTCTCGCCGCGGAGGAGCTTCTCGATCTCCTCGCCGTCGAGCACCTCGCGCTCCAGGAGCGCGAGCGCGATGACGTGGAGCTGCGTCACGTTGTCGGAGAGAAGTTTCCGCGCGTTCGCGTACGCGCCGTCGATCAGACCGCGGACTTCCTCGTCGATCGTGATGGCGGTCTTCTCGCTGTAGTCGCGGCTCTGCGTGATCTCGCGGCCCAAGAAGACGTACTCGTCCTTGTGCCCGAAACTGAGCGGGCCGAGCTTGTCGCTCATCCCCCACTCGCAGACCATGCGGCGGGCGATGGCCGTGGCGCGGCGGATGTCGTCCGAGGCGCCCGTCGTGAACTGATTGAGCACGATCTCCTCGGCCGCCCGTCCGCCCATCATGTGGGTCAGCACGCGTAGCCAATAGTCGCGGGAGAAGGAGTGGCGCTCCTCCTGCGGCAGGTAGGACGTGACGCCAAGCGCCCGTCCGCGCGGGATGATCGTTACCTTGTGCACCTTGTCGCTGCCGGGCTGCAGATACGCGACGAGCGCGTGGCCCGCCTCGTGGTACGACGTCGCCTTCTTCTCCGTGTCGGAGATGACGAGGCTCCGTCGCTCGCCGCCCATCATCACCTTGTCCTTCGCGTCCTCGAGATCCTCGGTCGAGACCTTCTTGTGGTTTCGGCGCGCCGCGAGGAGCGCCGACTCGTTCACGAGGTTCGCGAGATCGGCGCCGACCATGCCGGGCGTGCCGCGCGCGAGGATGGAGAGATCGACGTCCTCGGCGAGCGGGATGTTCCGCGTGTGGACGCGGAGGATCCCTTCGCGCCCGCGAACGTCCGGCACGTCCACGACCACCTGGCGGTCGAAGCGGCCGGGCCGCATGAGCGCGGGATCGAGCACGTCGGGGCGGTTCGTGGCGGCGATGAGGATGACGCCGTCGTTGGTCTCGAAGCCGTCCATCTCCACGAGCAGCTGGTTCAGCGTCTGCTCGCGCTCGTCGTGGCCGCCGCCCAAGCCGGCGCCGCGATGACGGCCGACGGCGTCGATTTCATCGATGAAGATGATGCAGGGGGCGTTCCGCTTGCCCTGGTCGAAGAGATCGCGCACGCGCGACGCGCCGACGCCGACGAACATCTCGACGAAGTCGGAACCCGAGAGCGAGAAGAAGGGCACGCCCGCCTCGCCGGCGACCGCCTTCGCGAGGAGCGTCTTGCCCGTGCCCGGAGGGCCGAGCAGGAGCACGCCCTTCGGAATCCGCCCGCCCAGCTTCTGGAACTTCTTCGGCTCGCGCAGGAACTCGATGATCTCCTCGAGCTCCACCTTCGCCTCGTCCGCGCCCGCCACGTCCTTGAACGTGACCTTCGGCGACGACTCGAGCGCGACCTTCGGCCGGCTCTTCCCGAACTTCATGGCGTTCGACCCGCCCGACTGCAGCTGGCGGATCATCACCATCCAGAGGACGAGGAGCGCGATGAAGGGGAGGTAGGAGAGGACGATGCCCCACCAATTCATGCTCTCGGGCTTCGACGTGACGACGGTCGCCGGATCCTTCGCGAGGATGGCGCGGCCGAGGTCCTTGTCTTCCGCCGGGAGGTAGACCTTGAAGAAGACGAAGGAGACGGGGCGGCCCTCGATGTGCGTGAGCGCGCTCTGCTTCAGCTCGCCGATCACCTCGCGCTGAATGATCGTCACGGACTTGAGGTTCGCCTGATCGACCTGCGTCAGGAATTCGCTGTAGGGGATCTCGTGCGTCTTCGCCTTGATCTCGCCGTAGACCTGCACGAAGACGAGGACGGTCAGGACGAGGATCAGCCAGAGCAGCGCGGTGCGAAGCGGCTTGGCCGGTCCGAAGGGGGAAGGCTTCCGCTGCGGCGTCTTGTTCGACGGCGGCGCGGGGCGGCGTCCTTTCGGGCGCTCTCCGCCCGACTGCTTGCGGAGGAGCGGCTCGTTGTCGCGCTCGATGTCTGGCGTCACGTCGTTCCCTCGGTCGTGGGATCGGTTCACGTAGGATTGATCCTTTCTTATCGGCACTTGGGAGCCGGGTCTCAAGCCTTGGATGGCTCTCTCTGGGGCTTCGGTTCGCTCTTCCGCGGGCGCGGCGCGCTCAAAATCACGCGATCGTCGGCGCGTTCGGCTCGCACCCCTCCGGGGAGGTCGGCGACATGGCCGCGGCGAGATGTGGCAAGTTCATGGAGCGCGCGGAGGTGCACCGTGGCGACGTCGCGGAGGCTTCCGTTCAGCTCGCGCACCGCACGGCGGAACACGTACGTTCGCAAGAGCTTAGGGTAGAGGAGGAGGCCGGGTGCATCAAGGCTGATCTTCGTCTCCTCGCGCGCGAGTAGCAGCCGCTTGTAGATGCGGGCGGCGCGGCGCTCGAAATAGGCGTCGGCCTCGCGAAAATGGCCCCCTGCACGGAGGAGCGCATCGCGCACGGCCGGATTGAGCCGCGCCTCGAGCCGCGGGAGAACTTCGTGCCGGACGTAATTTCGCGCCGCCGCCGTCTCCGCGTTCGTGGCGTCGGTGCGATAGGGAATTTCGTGCCGCGCCACGTACGCGAGGACCTGCTCCCTCGACACGCCGAGCAAGGGCCGCGCGACGCGAATGTCCTGCACGCGCGCCAGCGGCGCCATGCCCGAGAGGCCGCGAAGCCCCGCGCCGCGCACGAGCCGCAGTAGAATCGTTTCCGCCTGATCGTCGGCGGTGTGGGCCGTGAGCACGCGGTCGGCGCCGGCCTCTTCGGCGATCGCCCGGAGCGCCCGGTAGCGCGCGCGGCGGGCGTCGGCCTCGACCGCCGCCCCCGCCGCGGCGCGCGTTCGGGCGCGGTCGGGCAGCGAGGCGTCCACCACCACCGACTCCGCGCCCCACTCCTGGGCGCGCGCGCGAACGAACGCGGCGTCCTCGTCGGAGGCGGCGCCGCGAAGCGCGTGATTCACGTGCGCGGCGACGACGCGGCGTCCGCGGGAGCCCCCCTCGCCGCCCGTCGCGTCCGGCCCCTTCGCCCAGCGGATCATGAGATGCAGGAGGGCCATCGAATCGGGTCCGCCCGACACGGCGACCACGACCGGCGACTCCGACGGAGGCACGAGGTTTCCCTCGGCGAGGGCGTGACCGACCAGACGATCGAGCGAGGCGTCGCGGGGGTTCAGGCGGGTCGTCATGAGAGCCTCGATGGTAGCACGGGGCCCGGAAGGAAAAATGGTGGCGGCGCAGGGATTCGAACCCCGGACCAAGGGATTATGATTCCCCTGCTCTACCGCTGAGCTACACCGCCACGCGGGCCCACGACTCTACGAGCCGGGCGCGGGGCTGTCAAGCCGACGCCCCCGGGACTCACCATTCCACAGCGAGTTGCGGGTTTTTCGCCCCGAACGCACGGGGGAGGCCCCGATTGACACCCGGGGCGAGGGTCGGTAGAATCCTCGGCTACTACTTCACTTGCCGGTCGATCGGCCCTCCGGTCGACACTACGAAGGGGAGTCCCAATCCACATGGTCCGTTCGCTCGCGAAGGCACTCGCGGCCTTCCTGTTTCTCGGCGTCGCCGCACCCGCGCTCGCGCAGGAGGCCACGGTTCTCCAAGGAGAGGCCACGGCGACCGCCACGAAGCCCCGCATCGTCTACGAGAGCCTCGTCGGCTACGGCGGCGTCGGATTCCACGGCGGCATTCCCAAGTTCACCGGAGACGCCGACGTCAAGGAAGACGCCACGCCGCGGCTGTCGGGCGACTTCACCTTCAGCTACGTCTACGACGACAATCTCGTCGCCGATCTGAACGTCGGATACGCGTGGAATCGCCTCGGCGACGACATCAATCGCTACGTCATCTCGTCGGTGCCGATGACGATCGGCGCGCGCTACTTGCTTCGCCGCCAGAGCATCCTTCGCCCCTTCATCGGAGCGGGCGGCGGCGCCTACATCTGGACGGTGCACACGAAGGACTTGGGCGCCGGCAAGGACCCCATCACCTTCGAGCGGCTCCGGCGCGCGAACCTCGGCTTCTACGGGATCGTCGGGGCCGAGCGCCGCATGTCGAAGTACGTGACCGCGGCCGCCGACGTCTCCTACCACTCGATCCGCGCCGAGAACACGGAGGACTTCCCGTCGGGCTATAATGGGAACAAGTCGTACGTGCTGGCCCGGCTTGGAATCACCTTCTTCTTCTCCTTGAGCGAGCGCCTCGACCAGGGGCTGCCGGAGTGACGATGGGAACCTTCGCGACGCCGCGAGACCGGATCGAGGCCGACGAACGGCCGGCCGGACATTCGCGCGTCGCGGCGGAGCCCTCCCTCACCTTCGACGACGTTCTCCTCGTCCCCGCCTATTCCGAGGTCCATCCCCGCGACGTCGACACCAGCACGCGCCTCACGCGCGACGTGACGCTGAACGTGCCGGTCGTGAGCGCGGCCATGGACACCGTCACCGAGAGCGCGCTCGCCATCGCGATCGCGCGCGAGGGCGGCATCGGCATCGTCCACAAGAACCTCCCGATCCTCGAGCAGGTGGAGGAAGTGGACAAGGTGAAGCGCTCCGAGAGCGGCATGATCGTCAACCCGATCACGCTGCCGCCGGACGTTCCGATCGCGCGGGCGCTGGAGTTGATGGAGAAGTTCCGCATCTCGGGCGTTCCGATCACGGAAGGGAAGCGGCTCGTCGGCATCCTCACGAACCGCGACCTCCGCTTCGCGAAGAGCCTCGATTTGAAGGTCTCGGACGTGATGACGAAGGAGAAGCTCGTCACCGCGCCGGTCGGCACGACGCTCGAGGAGGCGGAGATGATTCTCCACCGCCACCGCATCGAGAAGCTCCTCATCGTCGACGACCAGTTCCAACTCCGCGGCCTCATCACCGTGAAGGACATCCAGAAGCGCGTGCGCTACCCGCGCTCCTGCAAGGACCACCTCGGCCGGCTCCGCGTCGGCGCCGCCATCGGCGTCGGACAGGACGCCATCGACCGCGTGGACGAGCTGATGAAGGCGGGCGTGGACGTGGTCGTCATCGACAGCGCGCACGGCCACTCGAAGGCCGTGTTGGAAACGACGAAGGCCGTGAAGGCGCGCCACGCGACGCTCGGCTTGATCGTCGGAAACGTGGCGACCGCCGAGGCGACGCGCGATCTCATCCGCGCCGGCGCCGATTGCGTGAAGGTCGGCATGGGCCCCGGCTCCGCCTGCACGACGCGCGTCGTTGCCGGCGTCGGCGTCCCGCAGATCTCCGCCGTCATGGAGTGCGCGGCCGAAGCGATGAAGGCCGACATCCCGATCATCGCCGACGGCGGCATCAAGTACTCCGGCGACGCCGTGAAGGCCCTCGCCGCCGGCGCCCACTCCTTCATGCTCGGCAACCTGCTGGCGGGCACGGAAGAGAGCCCGGGCGAAACGCTCCTGCTGGAAGGCCGAACCTACAAGGTCTACCGCGGCATGGGCTCCCTCTCCGCGATGTCGAGCGGACGGGGCGATCGCTACTTCCAAGACGGCGTGAAGGATCTGAAGAAGTTGGTCGCCGAAGGGATCGAGGCCCGCGTGCCGTACAAGGGCCAGGTCTCGAACGTGATCTACCAGTTGATGGGCGGGCTTCGCGCCGGCATGGGCTACTGCGGCGTGACCACCATCGAAGAACTCCGCACGAAGACTCGGTTCGTCCGCATCACGCAGGCTGGACTCCGCGAGTCGCATCCGCATGATTTGACGATCACCAAGGAAGCGCCTAACTACGAGATTCGGTAGGCGGGGTGGGTTAGGAAGAAGAAGGCCCCCGCTGGCCCCGAACTAACAGGGGCCTGCGGGGGCCTTCTTCTTCCTAACCCGCGCTCCCTTCCGAGCACCTCCTCAGGGATTCCTCGATGAGCCTCCTTATTCGGCCCGCGACTGCCGCTGATTCTGCTCGGATTGCCGAGGTATACATTCGGTCGTTTCGCGACCTCATTCCGGGCGTGACGATGGCGCATACGGATGAGCAGGTTCGGGCTTGGATCAAGAAGCGGGTGGTGCCTTCGGGGTTGGTGACGGTGGCGGCGCGCGACGGCGAGATCGTCGGCATGATGTCGCTGGAGCCCACGCCCGAGTGCTCCTGGATCCACCACCTCTACGTCCACCCCAAGGAAATCGGAAGAGGAGTCGGCACCGCCCTCCTCCACCACGCAATGGACACGCTACCGCGCCCCATCCGCCTCCACACCTTCCAGTCCAATCTCCGAGCCCGCGACTTCTACAAGCGCCACGGCTTCACCCCCATAGCCTACGGCGACGGCTCCGAAAACGAAGAAGGAGCCCCCGACATGCTCCTCCAGCTCTCGCAGTAGTAGGGCTTGGACGGGAAAGAAATCGAGGTCGCAGGCCCCTGTTAGTTCGGGCCCAGCGACCTCGATTTCTTTCCCCGCCAAGCCCGGGCCCTTCGAGATGGAGGAGAAAACTCGAAAGCCGATCCGTGTCAGAGGATCGGCCCTCGCGCTACAGGGGGGGTGCGTGCCCCCCGGGTACAGATGTCGGGTCGGGGGACCGAGGGGCACGCGGGGGGACCGTGTCGCTTCGCGCTATTTGCCTCCGGCGGGAAGCGAGAAAGTGAAGTCGGGCGAAAGAGTCCGGATCTCGCGCGCGATGCCGCGGATCTGGTCGAGGTGTTTCCGCGCGCCGGTGCGCTTCCATTCGGCGTAGGCGTCGAGCAACCGGTCCTGCATGGCGCGAATGGCCAGCTCCCGGGCTTCCTCATCGACGCTCCGCTCGAAGCGGAACACCTGGGCGTCTTCGAATCGGGACGCCATGCTCCAGTACTCGCCCTTCATGTGCGAAAGCATCTTGTGGTACCGCTCCAGGCTCACCGTGAGCTTCTCGAGCACCGAGCTGAGCGTCGACGTCGGGTTCTCGAGGAGTTCGCCGTACGTGTAAGAGAAGTGGTACCAGCCGGGGCTGCGGCCCATGTCGGCCTCTTCGCCCGGCAGCATCCCCTCGCGGCGGCTCGGAATGTACGGGCCGCTCTGCTCGAAGACTCCCACCGAGACGAGGAGGAGATCGGTCGGCGTCCGAAGCACCTGATACTTGAGCGAGCCGCGCGTCGTGCCCGCCAACCGTCGCCACGCGGCGATGTCGTAGCGCGAGAGCAAGCGAGTCCGCTCCGGCGGGAGAGGCACGTTCGCTTCCAGTTGGTCGCGAAGCGCCTCGAGGTACGCGTTCACATCCTCTTGCGGCAAAGGGTCACCGTTCTGAGGCGTACCTTCCGCCCGCGTCAGCAGGAGGCAGTTCATGGCGACGTAGGCGTGCGGTCGCACCTTCCGTGGAGCCGTTTTTCCCGCGACAACCTTTCTCGTACCCGCCATGACCCTGCCCCCCTTTTCGGACGTTTCCCGGTCGCGGCCCTGCACCACCGCGACGCACGTCCAACTCTCTCTGCACATGCCGTGCCGTTTCGATCCGGGGGCGACGTGGCGCACTTAAAGCCATAATTCGCAGATAGATAGAGCCGACGGATAGAAACCGTCCGGCCCCCCTCGACGGCTCCTTCGATCCATCGCTGGTTTGTTTCAGCCCTATGACTGGGTGGAATTTCGCGCCCCGGCGGCCCCGATTCGCGTTTTGCGGCCAGGATTGCAACGTGCCGACCACTCCCCCGGCTGAAAACACTCCGGAACGCCTCGCGCCTGCCGATAGGACCGTAGGGAAGCAGAAGAGCGGCAGGGACTTACGCGGCGGCCGGAAAGAGCCTCCGCGGGCATGCTCCTTGCGAACCTCATATCTGCTTCACGATCGACGAACTCGAGGCCATGGAGCGACGCCACACGATCATGGAAGAGCCACTGCGGTCCGTCCTCGCCACGCGCGGCCTGATCACCTTCTCCGTCGGCGACGCACGCTACGCGGCGCCGGTCGAGGAAGTGGCCGGACTTCTCGACGCGGATCGGATCTCGCTTCTCCCGGGACGAAACGGTCCGATGGCCGGCGTCGTCGCGTTTCGAGGCGGCGTGGTTCCGGTGCTCGATCTCGCGGCCTCGCTCGGCGTGGAGGAATCGAACGCCGCCGGCGCGTACGCGGTCGTCCTCGAGCGCGGCACCGATCGATTCGCGCTCCTCGTCCGCGGCATGCCGCGCCTCGTTCTCTCTCGCGACGCGCAGCATCGCGGCCACCCGGAGGCCGATCCCGACGCCGAGAGCGAAGGGCCGAAGGTCCTCGCCGTTTACGAAATCGCCGGCCGGGAAGTCCTCGGTCTCGACTACTGGTCCCTGATGGATTCGATCGCTCCCCCGGCCGCCTTCCGGCTGAGTGGGATCGGCGGTCGCTGAGCAAAGGAGCGCGCGATGACGGACGTCGGCCGCGAGCATCACGAATCCCCGAAAGGCACGGGAGGAGCGCCCACGCATCCGTCGCCGATCGCCGCGATCTTCACCGTCGTGCTGCTCTCGGGGCTCGGCGCCGCGGGCGCCGCGTACGGCCTGGGCGATCTCTTGGGCCTCGGCGTCGGCGTGGTCATCGCCGTCGCGGGCGCGGTCGTCGCCTCGTTCGTCGCCACGAAGACCGCGCCGCCCGACGTGAAGGCGATCGCGTTCCTCGAAGCGGTGACCGCCGAGAACGCGCCCGTCACGCCGCCGTCTCGATTCCGTAGCGAACCGTGGGCGTCGCTCTACGCGCAGGCGGTCGGCAACGCCGAGGCGCAGAAGACCGCCACGCTGGCCGTGCAGGAGGTGGAGAGTCTCCGCCGTCAGCTCGAGGAGAAGGGGGTCACGCCGGCCGCGTTCGTGCCGCGCCCGTCCCACGACCATGAGCACCTCGTCGGCGCCGCCGCCGAGGAGCATGGAGACGCGGGAGACGCGTCGGATGCGAACCCTCCGTACGGATCGCGCCCCGCCTACGCCGCGCCCGATTCGCGTCCGTCCTATGCCGCATCCGACGAAAGTCCGTCGTACGCCGCGCCGGCCGTGTCGGCCGAGCCCGCCTACGATCGCGCCGCCGCGCTTCGTGAGCTGGAAGCGGCGCTTCATCCGATTCGCGACGAACTCGCCGCGATCGAGCGCGACCTCGCGCCGGTCGTCGCCTCGCTTCAGACGAATGCGCCCGGCGCCGCGCCGTCGCGCGACTCGTCGGCCGCCAAGATGGTCGACGCGCTCGTGCAGACGGCCGCCGACGGGATCGAGGACCTGGCCGCCGGCCTCATGCGCGCGAGCGAACTCGCGGGCGTGGCCGAACGCGTGACGAATCGCGCGACGCTTCTCGCCTTGAATGCCGCGCTCGAAGCGACTCGCTCGGGGAGCGAGGCGTTCGCCTCCATCGCCGAGGAGACGCGGCGTCTGGCCGAATACGCGCGCGAGGCCACCGATACGATTACCCGCCTGTCGGGCGAGATCGAAATGAAGGTCGGGGAGACGATCTCCGCGATCCAGTCGAGCAGCGAGGACGCGAAGGCGGCGGTCCAGTCGATGGGGCCCGCCTCGAACGCGCCGACCCGCGGCGTCGCGCCCGAAACGGTGACGGCGCTTCAGGCCCTGCTCGTGCGCGTGCGGACGCTGCACGAACGGACGGTGGCCGGCGCGCCGAACTCGAACACGTCCGATGAAGCCACGGTCGGTTTCGCTGAAGGCGCCGGTGCGGAGGCGTCCACCTCTATGTCGTCACCGGCCGCGTCCGATGCTCCGAACGATGGGGAAGCGGACGTGGAGGTGGCCTACGTCGATGCGGACGCGCGAGCGGTCACGCCCCTCGCCGCGCCTCACGACGGACCCCACGACGCGCACAACGCGTTCGGAAGCGTCGCGTTCGGCGGTGGGGAGCATGCGCCGGTCTCCGCGACGCCTGATGCGCCCGTGTCGGATGCGGTCGATGCAGACGCGCCGGCCGATGCAGACGCGCCGGCCGATGGGTCCACCCCGGCCGATTCACCGGCGCCGCACGCGACTGCCGACCCGGCCTCCCTCGTTCTCCCGAAGATCCCCGACTGGCTCGAGGGGATCGAGCCTCGTCACCGCAGCTAGGACGCGACAGGGACGACCATGCGCACGGCCGCTTCGGAGCACCTGAACAACGAACAGATGATGTCGCGCCTCAGCGCGACGTTCAGCGCGCTCATCCGCGAGGAAGTCGACCTCGTCCGCCGTTTCCTCGACAGCGAGTCGCCGGAGCTGGAGGGGCACGAGATGGGGCCGATCGTCGAACTCTCGGTCCGGCTCGTGGAGCGAAGCGCCGAGTGGCTCGACGTCGGAACGGTCGCGTCCCTCGCGCGCGAGTTGCGCGAGTCGCTGCTCCAGTTGGGAAGCCTCCGGCCCGCGCAGCGCCAGGAACTCATCTCCCACTGCCGCGTCGCGCTCGACACGCAGGAGAAGCTTGCCGATCAACTTCGGACCGACGGCTTCGCCGCGCTCCTCGAGCATGCCGCGTCGGTCGGCGACGCGGTCGACCAGCTCCGCGCGCGCCTCGGCCGCGCCAAGACCGAGGCGCTCAACGCCTCCCGCGGCGTCATCGACGACGTCACGCCCGACATGGAGCCGCGCGAAAATCTCCTCGCGCTGACCTTCGAGATCAAGTCGTCGCTCGTCCATCAGAACGACCGCATCAGTTCGATCAGCGACGGCCTCGGCGCGTCGCTGCGCTCCATGCAGACCGCGCTCACCGAGTGGGACGGCCTCATGAAGGCGATCGATCCGGCGCGCGGCGGCGCGTCGCCCGCCGAGGCGGCGCCTCCGGCCGGCCGCCGCAAGGCGAGCGCCGGTCCGACCGTGGCCGCGCGCGCGATCCAGATCCACCAGAAGCTGGAAGAGGTGGCGGCGGGCATGCGGACGCTCGTCCACGATCTCCACCAGCTCCTCGGCATCCAGCACTCGCTCGAACGGCGGGCGCGGGATCTCGACGAGCATCTCCTCTGGGAGTTCCTCGATCCGCTCGAACGCTTCATCGACGAGTTCTACGCGGCCACGTCGCGCCGCGACACCGAGGAACGACGGAGCGTGCTGACCGTGCACACCGGCGGCGTCGGGTTCGAGCCGGAAATCGGCGCGATCCTCCTGCCGCTCCTCTTCCGTCTTCTCGAGACGGCGGCGTCGCCCGAGGGCGAGCCGACGCGCGACCTTCGCCTCACCGCGGCGCGCGAGGGGCTCGAGGCGCGCATCGCGCTGGAGGGCCGGGTGCGCTTCGAACCCGACGCGCTCCAGCAGTTGGAGAGCGGCCTCGAGGAACTCGGGGGATTCGTGACGCTGCAGGAGGGGAAGGACGAGACGTCCCGCCTCCATCTCCAGTTTCCGATGGCGCGGTCGCTCCGCGGCTTCCTCATCGTCGAGGCCGCCGGGCAGCGCGTCGCGCTGCCCTGGAGCGCCATCGACCGCATCTGCTCGAGCGCGGACGAACTCACGTGGTCCGGCGGAACCGACAAGCCCGACGTCGTCCCCTTGGCCTCGCTCTTCACCCCCGCGGACGGGAGCGAACCCGCTCCGCCGCGGCGGGGCGCGGAAGGCGCCAAGCCGTCGAACGGCCCGCTCGCCGTGCTGAAGTGCGGCGGCTGCACCGGCGCCATCGGCTTCGACCGGATCGTCTGGCGGGAGAACGCCCGCCTCACGCCGCTTCCGCCGAGGCTCTATCCGGTGGAAGAGGTGTTCGGAGGGATCATCGGAAGCGACGGCCAGGTGACGCTGGTGCTCCATCCGGCGTCGGTCATGCGGCGGTTGCGCGGCGCGGCGTTCGGCGGATCCGAGGCGCCGGCCGGAAAGGGCGGGGTGGCCGAATGAAGCAACTCTCCTTGGAACGTCTCGCCCCGAAGGACGAGTTCCGTTTCGCCCTGCGCGGCGTCATCGACGCCGACGGGGCGCGCGCGCTCGACCGGCTCCTCTTCCAGTGCCAGGCGCGGGACGCCCGCGAGGTCCATCTCGACGTCGAGTCGGTGAGCGAGATCTCGACGCTGGGCGTCGCCGTGCTCGAGCGTCAGGCGCGCGTCTACGAGCAGACCGAGCGCCGCATCGTGGTTCACGGCGTCGGCGGCGGCGTGCGCGAGGCGCTCGTCGACTCCGGCGCGCTCGTCTATGCGTCGAACGGGAACGCCGACGCCACGCTGACCACCACGGGCGGCACGACCGGCGCGGCTGGCACGGCTGGCGCGGGCGGCGCGGTGGAGTCGGCGAACAAGTCCAAGTCGCCGTCCTCCTCCGCCACGTCGCCGTCGTCCGCTTCGTCGGCGGAGCCGGCCGCCGCGCCCGAATCGGGACCGAGCGCGGCGGAGCACCAGGCGCTCTACCTCAAACTCCGGCGGAAGATCGTCGAGTTCCGAAACCTCTTCGAGATCACGCAGGGCCTGAACCTCGCGCGCGATCTCGACGCGGTCCTGAATCTCTTCAGCCTGAGCGTCATGGGACAGTTCGGCGTGGAGCGGCTCGCCCTCTTCCTCGTCGATCCCGACCAGGACGGACACTTGGCGCCGCGGCAGGTGCGTGGATTCGGACAGGATCACTTCCGGAACCTCCTCCTCCCGATCGCGGCCGTCGAGTCGATGGTCCGCACCGAGACGTTCGTCGAGCTGCGCGCCACCGACGCCGACGCGCCCTCGGCCTCGCGCGAAGCGACGGTCGGCGGCACGCCAGAAGCCGGCGCTTCCGAAGTCTCGGAACTCCTCCGCCGGTCGGGACTCCAGTGGGGCGTCGCCCTCTACATCCGTCATGATCTCATCGGGATGCTCTTCCTCGGGGGCCGCGGCGCGCGCCGCGCGTTCCAAGAGGAAGAGAAGGACCTTCTCACGATCCTCGCTCACCAGGCGGCGGTCGCCATCGCGAACGCGCGCTTCCACCGTCAGGCGGAGGAGCGGAACCTCGGCCTCGTGCGCGGCATGATGTCGCTCATCGAGAGCCGCGACGTCTACGCGAAGGGGAGCACGGAACGGGTGGTCCGCTTCGTCACCGCCATGGCCCGCGTCCTCCAGGTGCCGCAGGAGCAGGTGAAGGGGCTCATCTACGGCGCCGTCCTCCGCGACATCGGCATGATCGCGGTCAGCCATCTGATCTTGAAGAACCCGGCGCACCTCTCCGAGGAGGAGTGGTCGCTCATCAAGCAGCACCCCGCCCGCGGCGCGCAGATCCTCGAGGAGATGAATCTCCCGCGCGACGTCGTGGAGGTCGTGGCGAATCATCACGAGCGCTGGGGCGGCGACGGATACCCGGTCGGCATCAAGGGGCAGGAGATTCCGATCGGCGCGCGGATCGTCTCCCTCGTCGACGCCTACGTGGCGATGACGAGCGAACGCCCGTACCGTCGCGCGCTTCCCTACGAGAAGTCGCGCCAGGTGATCTCCGAGAACTGGGGCACGCCGTTCGACCCCGCCCTGGTCGAGGTCTTCCTGGCCGTCCTGGAAAAGATGGAGAAGCGCTCGCGCCCGCGCCTCGACGCGCCCGCGGGCGAGAACGCCGAACCTGGCGCCGCGCCGGAGCGCGCCGAACTCGATCCGCTTGGATCGGGAGCGACGATCCCGGCCGCCTCGTCCGCGAATTCCTCCGACTCCGAGGGCGGCGCCTCCGGCGACCGCCCGACCCCCATCGACCCCTTGTCCGTGGAGACCAACCAGTGACCACCGAGAGCCTCCGGCCGGCCACCGACCCGAGCGTCGTGCGATCGAAGCGGACCATCCTCGTCGTGGACGACGACCGTCGGGTCGTCGACCTCCTGCAGATCTCGCTCACGCAGAACGGCTACACCGTCCAGACGGCGATGACCGGCGAGGAAGCCCTCGACTCGGTCCGGCGCGGGGCGCCCGATCTCGTGATCCTCGATCTCCGGCTACCGAAGAAGAGCGGATTCGAGATCTGCGCCGCGCTGAAGAGCACGCGCGATACGGCGCACATTCCGATCGTCATGGTCTCGGCGAGCGCGGAGGTCGACTCGCGCCTCCAGGGCCTCATGCACGGCGCCGACGACTACCTGACGAAGCCCTTCTCTCCGAAGGAGCTCCTCATCAAGGTGAGGCGGATCTTCGAGCGGATGGAGCGGCACGACGTCCTCTCCACGAAGAACCAGGAACTCGAGGGCGAGGTCCAGCGCAATCGCGAGGATCTCCTCGTTCGGAACAAGGAACTCCGATTCCAGGTCTACAGCCTCGAGACGCTGATGGGGCTCACACATCAGCTCAACGCATCGCTCGAGCTGGAGCCGCTGCTCAACACGCTCATTCTGAGCGTCATGGGGCAGTTGCGCGTGAACGCCGCCTGCCTCCTCCTGACCGACGATCGCGAGAATCCGACGCGCCTCGACGTGTCGACGTTCAAGGGACTGAAGGAGGACCAGGTCCGCGGCATCGCCTTGGCCTACGACAGCGCGCTGGTGCGCGCCGTGCGTCCCGCCGACGGCGACGACCAGCGGCCGATCCGCCTCGCCACCCTCGAGCGGGACCCGGAGATCGCGGCGGATGTGGGGCGGCTCTTCTCGGCCGGATTGACCGTCGTCTGCCCGGTCATCGTGAAGGGACGACTCTCCGCGCTCGTGGCGGTGGGGGAGAAGGTGAGCGGCCAGGAATTCCAGTCGGCCGACCTCGAAATGCTCCGCGCGCTCTCCGAGTCGGCCGGCGCGGCCATCGAGAACGCACGTCTCTTCCGCGACCTGCAAGAGGCCTACGTCTCGACGGTCCGCCTCCTCGTGGCGCGGATCGAAGAGAAGGATCCCTACACGCACGGCCACACCGAGCGCGTCGCCGCCTATTCGGTGGCGATCGCGAAGGAGATGGCGCTGCCGCCCGAGGAGATCCAGACGATCCAGTTCGGCGCGTTCCTCCACGACATCGGGAAAGTCCACACGCAGGACGAGATCCTCCACAAGCCGGGCGCCCTCACCGACGAGGAGTGGAAGATGGTGAAGGCGCATCCCGTGCGGGGCGCCGAGATGGTCCGCGGCGTGAAGTTCCTCGAGAAGGCGATCGACATGATCCGCCACCACCACGAGCGCGTGGACGGCAAGGGCTATCCGGACGGGCTCACCGGCGACGAGATCTCGCTCCACGCGAAGATCGTGAACCTCGCCGACGCCTTCGACGCGATGACGACCGACCGCCCCTACCGCGCGGGCATGACCTCCGAGCAGGCGATCGAACAGATGACGACGAAGGCCGGCTCCCAGGTCGCCGCGGAAGTCGTCGAAGTCTTCGTTCCGGCTCTCAAGGAGGCTCGCATCGCCGTTATCAAGAACACCACCCCCTGGAAGGCTCCGGAAGGCGCTTCGAAGTAACTTCTCTGTTCTTGCCTGGAGTGGAGCGGAAAAATTGTGGTCCCCTGGCCCCGAACTAACAGG
>DASTSZ010000160.1:0-4324 GCA_035760425.1 Candidatus Eiseniibacteriota bacterium
TGGGGCCCGGAAGCGGGGATCTATCTGCTCCGATCGGTCTCGGGCTTCAAGTTCAGGGTCGACACGGCCTTCGACTACAACCTCACCATGATCGTGGATCCGGGCGATTCGCCGAGTCTCGACGGTTCCTATTCCGGCTCCGTGTCGCTGGCGATCTACAACAGCGCCGGAGATGCCACCCTCCTGCACGAAGTGCTGGACGGCCAGCTTGCCGTCACCGGCAGACTCGGACCCGGAACGTACATGCTCCAGGGACTCTCCGGGAAGTTCGGCCCGTGGGAAACGTTTCAGGGACCCGCGTACTTCGCTCAGTGGACCGTTCAGCAACCCGCGGTTCCGACCATCGCCTATCAGCCATCGGATCATTCGACGGCCTGCGGCGGAACGGTTGTGTTCTCCGTGGGCACGGCGTCGCCGCCGTCCAACTACACCTTTCAGTGGCGAAGGAACTTCACGCCGCTCACGGATGGTCCCGGCGTCAGCGGAGCGACGACGCCGACCCTCACGCTCACCAACGCTTGCTCCGCTGACGACTACGATGTCGTCGTGACGGGGCCCAATCCGGCCGGCGGGACGATCTCCGAGCCGAGCCGGTTGGCGCACCTGAGCATCATCTCGACCCCGACCGGCATCGAGACCGACCCCGTATCCGAGTCGCCCATCGCGCAGATTCGGGCGGCTTCGCCGAACCCATTCCGGGCCGGGACGGCGCTGTCCTATACCGTGCCGAGAGCGACCCGCCTTCGGGCGACGGTGTACGACGCCTCCGGCGCGAGGGTGAGGGATCTCACGGATGTGGTCGTGTCGGGACCTGGATCCATCGTGTGGGACGGCCGGACGCAGAGGGGAGATCGGGCTCCGGCCGGCGTCTACTTCGTGCATGTCGACGCGGGAGCCGTGCGCGAGACGAAGAAGGTGGTGCTGTTGAAGTGATACGGGGCGACCTAGGGCAGACTCCCGATGCCACGGCCCGCGGCTTCGTTAGACGAGCGCGTCGACGACGTTGATGTCGTATTCCTCGGGATTGAGCGCGGAGACGATGCTCGCCGCGTAGGCGCCCGCCTCCTGGTCGCGGATGTTCAGATCGAGCACGGCGCCGTTCACGACCTGGCGGTCGCGGTCGCGCACGACCTTCACCTTCGGCCGGAAGATGTCGTGCGGGCTCGGCTCCACGACGACGGCGATCTCGTTCGTGTCGAGGAGCACCACCGTGCCGGCCGGGTACATGCCGACGGTGTTGATGAAGGCCTTCAGGATGAGCGGATCGAACTTGTCGACGTTCTCCGTGATCATCATGTGGAGCGCCTCGTACGGCGTGAAGGCGTTCCGGCGGTAGGCGCGGTGCGCGGTCATGGCGTCGAAGCAGTCGACGGTCGCGACGATGCGGCTGAAGAGACACTGCTCCTCGCACCCTTCGATGATCGGATAGCCGCTCTTGTCGACGTTCATGTGGTGCTGGAACGACACGATCATGGCGCGGAGCGCGAGTTCGTTCAGCCCGCGCATCTTCGCGATCATCTTCACGCCCTGGATCGGATGGTCGTTCAGGATCTTCCACTCGTCCGCCGTGAGCCGTCCCGCCTTGTTCAGCACCCACGACGGCACCGCCGCCTTCCCCAGGTCGTGGAGGATGGCCGCGACGCCGAGGTCGCCGAGCAGCTTCTTGTTCAAGCCCAGCCGTTGGCCGAGCGCGATGGCGAGGATCGAGACGTTCACGCAGTGTTGGAACGTGTACTCGTCGTGGTTCTTCAGCGCCGTGAGCCCGAGGACCGAATACTCCTCCTCGAGAATGAGATCGACGATGCCCTGCACCGCGCGCTTCGCCTTCCGAATGTCGATGGGCCGGCGGTCGCGCGCGCTCAGCATCACCGTGCGCGCCGATTCGATGGCGCGGTAGAAGGTCCGCTTGGCCGCCTTCCGGCTGTCGCGCACTTCCTCGCTCCCGACGTGGCCCATCATGGGCACGACGGCGCGGAGCGGCACGATGTTCTCCACCGACAGCTTCGTCAGCGCCGAGACGAACTCCTCGAACGGTTCCGAGGCCTTCACGTCGACATCGAGGAAGAGGCGGACGAACTTCTTCACTTCGGGCGGGGTCAGTTTCCCCTCGAAGGAGAAGCCGCCGAGTCCGCGCGTGCGGAACTCGTCGTTCAGGAACTGGTAGCTCGGGTAGGAGGACGCGTCGACCCGCAGCCGGTGCTGGTTCACGTAGAGGAAGTCGCCGACCGAGAGGATCTTGAACTCGCCCTCGGCCGTATAGAGGGCCGCGACCGTCTCGATGAAGTTCGTCAGCGGCCCCTGGAAGGCGATGTTGCCGACGTCGTGGACGCGCGCCGTCTTCAGGAGGACGCAGAGCTGGATGGCGAGATTCCGCCCCTGCTGGAGAACGCGGGGCGAAGCGTCCTCGGCCGAGGAGAGCGAGGGGGCGCCGGCGCGCGTGGGTTCGTTCACGACGCGGTCTCCTCCGCCGGCAGATCGGCCGGGTCGAGTTCGTTGTCGCCGCCGTCGCCGGCGGCCTCTTTCGCCGCCGCGGCCGCCGCGTGGCGGACGGTGGCGAGCGCCTTCTCCACCGCGACCCGGATCGGCTCGCGCTTGCTCTTCAATTCCCGGTCGAGGACCGCGATCGCCTTCGGCGTGCCGAGCCACGCGAGCGCGAGCGCCGCGTGGTAGCGCTCGTCGTCGTCGCCGCCTCCGAACATGCCGCCCTTCGTGAGGAGCGGCTCGAGCTTCGGCGCCAGCGCGTCGGAGCCGGCGCGTCCAAGCGCCTCGAAGAAGGCCTGGCGCTCCCGGAGGTCGCGCCGCTGGAACTCCGGCGCCTGGATCGTGCCGAGGAGGCTCTGCGCCGCGCGATCCTCGCGCCGTTCGGCGAGGGTCATGGCGGCCTGGATGCGAACGCCGGCGTCCGAGTCCTTGAACGCCGAAACGAGGAAAGCGCGCGCCGTCGGGCTCTCGATGTTCCCTAGCGCCCGGACCGCTTCCTTGCGGACCCGAACGTCCTCATGGTGCAGTGCCCGATCGAGCGCGCGCTCCACGCCGTGGTGCGCGATGCGGCCCAGGACGTAGACGACGTTCCGGATCACGTACCACCGCGTGTCGCCGAGACGCTGGAGCAGCGGTTCGACGTCGTTCCGGCACGACGCGATCAGCCCCTCGCAGAGGGCGCGCCGGTGCCGGACGTGATTCACCTGCCCCAGTAGATCGCAAACGGCCGGCGTGGCGCCGGAGCCGAGCTGGACCAGGAAGTCGGTGAGGGCTTCGGGGTCGAGTTCGGGGTGCGCGTTCAGCGTCGGCGCCAGCTGACCGAGGAACGACGGGCGTCCGATCTCTCGAATCACCTGCTCGGCGATTCCCTTGAACTCCGGCCCGTCGCCCACCTTCTCGTCGGCGATCTTCTTCAGGAGGGCCAGTAGCTCGCGGGCGCGCCGGATGTCGCCCTCCTCGATGGCGAATTCGATGAAGCGCTGGAACGCCACCGCCGAGTCCTTGAACCCGGCTCCGTCCTTCTCGTAGCGGAGGATGGCCGCGACGATGTCGAGCACCTCCTGGCGGAGCGGGCGCACTTCCTCGAGCCGGATCAAGTGTTCCAGTTCGTCGCGCTCCTTCTCGGAGAGCTGGAACTGGATCCCGTCGGGACGCTCCCAGGTGCGCGAACGCTGGATGTGAGCCGACCAGTCGTCGGAGCGTTCGGCGGCGATCGACTCGTCGACGGCGCCGTCCTCGCCGGCCGTCGGCGCGATCGGGTCGTCCACGGGCGGCTCCTCTTCCGCGACGCCCACGGGCCACGGAATCGACTCGCCGGCGGCCGGCGCGTCGGCGTCGTCGCGGCTCTCGGCCGCCGCGGCGGACGTCGCGTCGCTCAGCTCGTCGAGCGAGAGATAGACGTATTCGATGTGGCGGAAGTCGCGCTCCCAAAGGAGCGTGACGACGTCGTCCTGCCCGTTCGGTCCGTCGATCGCCTTCCGCACGACTTCGAGGAAGGAGCGGAGTTCACCCGCCTCGAGTCCCTCTTTCACCGTGATGCCGCGCACGCCGTCGGCGAAGAAGCGGAACGCGAGCGAATCGTTGCGATCGGCGTTGTGATAGACGGAGTACCCCTCGAAGAGGAAGTCGAACTGCTGCACCACGAGGGGAATGTCGCCGATCTCCTTGAGGCAGGACCACGTGCGCGCCTCGAGGTCGGCTTGGAATTTGACGAGCTGCGGATTGTTCGGGAGGTAGAGGCGCGTCGCCTTCACGGTCTTCACGAGCGTGGAGAGCCAATCGGCCACGCGCTTCACGTCGAGCGCCAGCACCTGATCGCGGATCTTCTCCGCTTTCTGGTCGG
>DASTSZ010000161.1:0-9941 GCA_035760425.1 Candidatus Eiseniibacteriota bacterium
CCGCGCATCGCGGCGACATCTTCCGCGCGGCGGAGCGACTTCAAACCGGCCACCGTGGCGGCCACGATATTGTGCGGATTGCTCGAGCCGAGCGACTTCGTCAGCACGTCCTTGATGCCCGCCACCTCGAGCACGGCGCGAACGGCGCCGCCCGCGATGACGCCCGTACCGGAGCTCGCCGGCTTCAGGAGCACGTCGCCCGCGCCGAAACGGCCGCGAACGAGATGAGGGATGGTCGTGCGGCGCATCGGCACCGCGAACATCCGCTTCTTGGCGGACTCGCCCGCCTTGCGAATGGCGTCCGCGACTTCGTTCGCCTTGCCGAGACCGACGCCGACCCGCCCCTTACCGTCGCCCACGGCGACGATCGCGTTGAAGCTGAAGCGGCGGCCGCCCTTGACGACCTTGGCGACGCGATTCACGTTGATGACGCGTTCGAGAAACTCCGACTCCGTCTGCTGGGGCCGGGGTCCCCCGCGGCCGCGCTGTTGTGGCTGGGCCATTCGTGCTCCTAGAAGTTCAGGCCGCCCTCACGGGCGCCGTCGGCGACCGCTTTGACACGGCCATGGTAGAGATACCCGCCGCGATCGAAGCAGACGCGCTCAATCCCTTTTTCCTTCGCCATCTGGGCGACGCGCTTGCCGACTTCCTTGCTGGCCGCGATCTTCCCCTTCGCGCCCGTCAGGGCGCCGCTCACGTCCTTGTGGCTGGACGAGATCGTCAGGATCGTGCGGCCGGCCAGATCGTCGACCAGCTGAACATAGATGTGATTCAGGCTCCGATAGACGGTGAGACGCGGCCGCTCGGCCGTGCCGTTCACCTTCTTGCGGATTCGCATGTGGCGCCGCTGGCGCCCCTTCAACCTCGGTGTGGCCTTCGATTTCATCGTTCCGTTCCTACGGGGATCGGCGCCCGCGATTACGCGGACTTACCGCCCGCGGCCTTGCCCGCCTTGCGACGGATGTATTCGCCCGCGTACTTGATGCCCTTGCCCTTGTAGGGCTCGGGCGGCCGGAAGTCGCGGATCTCCGCGGCGACCTGACCCACGAGCTGCTTGTCGTGACCGTTGACCGTCAACTTCGTCGGGCTCTCCACGACGATGGAGATTCCCGCCGGAGGATCGAACTCGATCGGGTGCGAGTAGCCGAGCTGCATGGTGAGCTTCTTGCCCGCCAGCTGCGCGCGGTAACCCGTGCCCACGATCTCGAGCGCCTTCGAGAACCCGGTCGTGACGCCCGTGACCATGTTCATGATGAGGGCGCGCGTCGTCCCGTGGAGCGCGAGGGCCTGCTTGCCGCCGCCCGCCTGCGTGACGACGACTTCCTTCGGGCCGACTTCGACTTCCACGCCGTGCCCGATCGTGAACGACATTTCGCCCTTGGGGCCCTTCACGCGGATCGTGCCCCCGTCCCGCGTCACCTGGACGCCGGCGGGAATCACGATCGGCAATTTTCCAATTCGAGACGGCATCGTTACGCTCCTACCAGATGCGGCAAAGCAGCTCGCCACCGAGCTTCTCTTCGCGCGCTTCCTTGTCGGTCCGAATGCCCGTCGACGTGGAGACCAGCGCGGTGCCGAGTCCGCCCTGAACACGGGTGACCTGGTGGCTCCGCACGTAGACCCGGCGGCCCGGCTTGCTGACCCGCTCGAGTCCCTGGATCACGGGGCGTTCCTTCGAGTCGTACTTGAGATAGATCCGAAGCACGCCCTGCTTCTTGTCGTCGATGGACTTGAAATTGTTGATGTACTTCTCGCGGAGCAACACCCGCACGATCTCCGTCTTCACGTTGGAAGCCGGAACGTCGACCTTCTTGTGCCGCGCCTTGCAGGCGTTGCGGATCGAGGTCAGCAGGTTTGCGATCGGATCGCTAAGCGACATGTTCTCCCTTCTTCCGAAGCGGGCTTACCAGCTCGCCTTGACGACGCCCGGAATCTGCCCCAGCAGGGCCAGCTCCCGGAAGCAGATGCGGCACATACCGAAATCCCGCAGGAACGCCCGGGGGCGGCCGCACCGGTGACACCGGTTGTAGCGACGCACCTTGAACTTGGGCTCCCGCTTCCACTTCTCGACGATCGACTTCTTGGCCACGTCAGCTCCTCGTTGGCGGCGCCGTCAACGCTGGCGGAAGGGCATGTTCATGAGCCGCAAGAGCTCCTGCCCTTCTTCATCATTCTGCGCCGACGTCACGAACGTGATGTCCATCCCCCGGACCTTCTCGACTCGGTCGTAGTTGATCTCCGGGAAGATGATCTGCTCGGACAGGCCCAACGTGTAGTTGCCCTGTCCGTCGAACGAACGGCTCGGAACGCCGCGGAAGTCGCGAATACGCGGCAGCGCGATGTTCACGAGGCGGTCATAGAACTCGTACATGCGTGCTCCGCGGAGCGTGACCATGCAACCGATGGCCTGGCCCTCGCGCAGCTTGAAATTGGCGATCGACTTCTTCGAGCGGCGGATCGACGGCTTCTGACCCGTGATGGTCGTCAGCTCGATGACCGCCTGGTCGAGGAACTTGATGTTCACCAGCGCGTCGCCCACCCCCATGTTCACGACGATCTTCTTCAGCTTCGGCGCCTGCATGGGGTTCTTGTAGGAGAAGCGCTTCATCAGCTCCGGGAGCACCGCCTTCTCGTAGTGCTCCTTCAGCCGCGGAACCCGGTTCGGGGCCTCGGCCGCGCCGATGGCCACCGCCGCGGCGGCCGCGCTCGACCCGTCCTTGCCCTTCCCCTTGCCCTTCTTCTCGGCCTTCGGCTTCGCGTCGGGCTTGGGCTTGGCGTCCTTCTTGTCCTTCTTGTCTTTTTCGTCGCTCATCAGCGCACTCTCGGAATCAGCTCGCCGCAGCGGCCGCAAAACCGCTCCCGCTTGCCGTCGGCCGTGGCCTTCACCGTGACGCGCACGCCCGTGTTGCACTTCGCGCAGAGATGCATGACGTTCGAAACGTGGATCGGCGCTTCGCGCTCGATCACGCCGCCCTGCTGTCCCGCCGCGCGCGCCCGGGTGTGGCGCTTCATGAAATTGACCTTCTCGACGATCACGCGATTCTTGTCGCGGTTCACGACCAAGAGGCGTCCGGACTTGCCCTTGTCGTCCCCGGCGATGACGATCACCTGATCGTTCTTACGAAACGTCGTGCCCATGTCGGCTCCCTTATCCCTAAATCACTTCCGGAGCGAGGGAGATGATCTTCATGAACTCGCGTTCCCGCAGTTCGCGGGCCACGGGTCCGAAGATTCGCGTTCCCTTGGGCTCCTTCTGGTCGTCGATCAGCACGGCCGCGTTCTGGTCGAAGCGGATGTACGAACCGTCCTTGCGGCGAACTTCCTTGCGCGTGCGAATGAGCACGGCCTTGTAAACTTCGCCCTTCTTCGCCTGCGCGCCCGGGATGGCGTCCTGGATGGAGACGACGATGACGTCGCCCAACATCCCGTACCGCTTCCGCGTGCCGCCCAGGACCTTCACGACGCGCGCGACGCGCGCGCCCGAGTTGTCCGAGATGACGATGATGCTGCGTGGCTGAACCATGGATTCCCTCTCCCCCTCTCGCTCAGCGCTCGACGCGCGTGACGAAGTCGAGGAGGCGCCAACGCTTGTCCTTGCTCAGAGGCCGCGTCTCCATGAAGCGGACCACGTCCCCCACCACGCACTCGTTCTTTTCGTCGTGAATCTTGTACTTGCTGCGCCGGCGAACGTACTTGCCGTAGGTCGCGTGCTTGACCAGGCGCTCGATCGTCACGACGGCGGTCTTCTGCATCGCCGTGCTCACGACCTGACCGGTCATCACCTTGCGCCGGCCGCGTTCGTCGGAGGTCGTCGGCTCGATCACGCCTTCTTCTCCTTATCCCCGGCGGGCGAGGACTTCGCCTTCCGGATCTCGCCCAGAATCGTCCGCAGCCGCGCCACGTCGCGCCGCCGCTCGCGGATCAGGACCGGATTGGTCAGCTGCCGCATTTGATTGCGGAAACGGAGGTGAAACAGCTCCTCGTTCCGCTCCTTGATCTTCGTGAGAATCTCGGCCTCGTCGAGACCGCGAATCTTTTCCGCCTTCAGCTCCCGCATGACTCAGCTCCCTGCCCCGTGGCGTTCCACGAACTTGGTCTTGATCGGAAGCTTGCTCGCGCCGAGCCGCATCGCCTGCATGGCGGTCGGACGATCGATGCCTTCCAATTCGAACAGGATCCGCCCCGGCTTCACCACCGCCACCCAGAACTCCGGATTGCCCTTGCCCGATCCCATTCGGGTTTCGGCGGGCTTCACGGTCACCGGCTTGTCCGGGAAGATCCGAATCCACATCTTGCCGCCGCGCTTGATGAAGCGCGTGATGGCGACGCGCGCCGCCTCGATCTGGCGGTTCGTGATCCACGCCGGCTCGAGCGTCTGCAGCCCGAACTCGCCGAACGTGACCGACGATCCGCGCACGGCCAGACCCTTGCGGCGGCCGCGCATCTGCTTGCGGTGCTTGACTCTTTTCGGTACGAGCATCCGACCGGCTCCTTACGCGTTCCGGGCCGGCGCCGCGGGGGCCGCTTCGACCGCCTGCGGGCGTTCCAGGATTTCGCCCTTGAAGATCCAGATCTTCACGCCGCACGCCCCGTAGATGGTGCGGGCCGTGGCGCGCGCGAAGTCGATGTCGGCACGAAGGGTATGAAGCGGCACGCGACCGTCGCGGTAGCTTTCGGTGCGGGCCATTTCCGAACCGCCGAGGCGGCCCGAGCAGATGATGCGAATGCCGCCGGCGCCCGAGCGCATGGTGGAGGCCAGCGCCTTCTTCATGGCGCGGCGGAACGAGACGCGCTGCTCCAGCTGACGCGCGACGTGCTCGGCCACCAGCGTGGCGTCCAGGTCGGGCTTCTTGACCTCGTCGATGTTCAGGAACACTTCCTTCTTCGTGATGTGCTGAAGCTCGTCACGAAGCTGGTCGACCTGCTGGCCGCGGCGGCCGATGACCAGGCCGGGACGAGCGGTCGAGATGTTCACGGTCACCTTGGAGACCGCGCGCTGAATGACGATCCGCGAGATGCCCGCCTGGGAGAGCCGCTTCTTCAGGTACTTCCGAATGAAGAGGTCCTCTTCCAGCAGCTTCGCGTAGTCCTTGCGCGCGAACCAGCGCGAGTCCCACGTCTTGATGATCCCGAGGCGCATCCCGATCGGGTTGGTTTTCTGCCCCACTTAGCTCTCCTTGGTCGCCGCGGCGGCCTTGCGGCTCCGCGTCGCCTTCTTCGGGGTGGCCTCGGCTTTCGCCGACTTCGCCTTCGGCGCCGCCGGGGCCTCGGCCTTCGCGGCCGGGCGCGCGCGGCGCGACGACGGCGGAGCAACCGCCGCGGCCTCGCCTTCGACGACGATGGTGATGTGACACGTGCGCTTGAGGATGGGGGTCGCCCGTCCCTGCGCGCGCGGCAGGATTCGCTTCATGGTCGGACCGGCGTGAGCCGTCGCGTGCTTCACGTGCAGCGACTCGACGTTGATCTTCCCTTCCGTCGCCACGGCGTTCGCCACGGCCGACTGGAGCACCTTGCGGATGGTCCGCGCCACGTGCTTCGGCGTGAAGAGCAGCATCTCGGTGGCCAGGTCGACCCGCTTGCCGCGAATCAACTGGAGCACCTGATCCGCTTTCCGCGGCGTCACCCGGACGTATTTCGCGATCGCTTTGGCTTCCATCGTTTATCCCTGGTTCGCGGCTACTTCGCCGCCGTCGGCCCCGCGGCCTTCTCGACATGCGAGCTGTGCCCGCGGAAGATCCGCGTGGCGGCGAACTCGCCGAGCTTGTGGCCGACCATGTTCTCGGTGATGTAGACGGGAATGAACTTGTTCCCATTGTGAACCGCGAGCGTGTGGCCCACGAATTCAGGCGAGATCGTGCAGCGGCGCGCCCACGTCTTCATGACGCGCTTCTCGTTCGCCTTGTTCATGGCCTCGACCTTCTTCAGAAGCTTCGCGTCCACGTACGGACCTTTTTTTACGGAACGGCTCATCGTTGTTTTCTCACTCCCGCGGGACGGTTACTTCGACCGCCGCCGCACGATCAACTTGTCGGACAGCTTGCTCTTCCGCGTCTTCTTGCCCTTCGTGAGGAGACCCCACGGCGAGCACGGGTGACGGCCGCCCGATGACTTGCCTTCGCCACCGCCCATCGGATGATCGACCGGGTTCATGGCCACGCCGCGCACGCTGGGGCGGCGCCCCATCCAGCGCGACTTGCCCGCCTTGCCGATCACCTCGTTCTGGTGGTCTTCGTTGCCGACCTGGCCGATGGTGCAGTACGACTTCGTCGGCACCTTGCGCATCTCGCCCGACGGCAGACGCAGCTGGGCGTAGTCGCCCTCGCGCGCCATCACCTGGCAGTAGGTGCCGGCGCTGCGCGCCATCTGGCCCCCCTTGCCCGGGACGAGTTCCACGTTGTAGACGAACGTTCCGAGCGGGACGGTGCCGAGCGGCATCGCGTTCCCGGGCTTCACGTCCGCGTCCGGACCCGACACCACCGTGTCGCCGACCTTCAAGAGCTGCGGCGCCACGATGTAGCGCTTCTCGCCGTCCGCGTAGTGCAGGAGCGCGATGCGCGAGGTGCGGTTCGGATCGTATTCGATGTGCGCCACCTTCGCCGGAATCCCGCGCTTGTCGCGCTTGAAGTCGACGAGGCGATAGAGCTTCCGGTGTCCGCCTCCGCGAAGCCAGGAGGAGGTGTGACCCTTGTTGTCGCGTCCGCCCGTCCGGGAGATGCGCTCCACCAAGGACGGCTCCGGCCGGCTCCGCGTGATCTCCTCGAACGTCGAGATCGTGCGGAAGCGCTGCACGGGGGTCAGCGGTCGAAATTTCTTCAGGGCCATGGCGATTACACCTGCTCGAAGAGCTCGATCGTCTCGCCCTTCTTCAGGGTGACGATGGCCTTCTTCCAGTCGGGACGGTGACCCGCGTGACGGCCGACCCGCTTCGGCTTGCCGTGGACGCGGAGGGTGCGGACCGTGGAGACCTTCACGTTGAAGATCGCCTCGACCGCCTGCTTCACTTGGATCTTGTTGGCGTCGCGCGCGACCTCGAAGAGGTACCCGTTCTGACCCTCGCGGATCTTGGTTCCCTTCTCGGTGATGCGTGCGCGTCGCACGATGTCGCGCGGTTCGCGGTTCATGCGCTGAGTCGCTCCGTCAGGCGCTTGAGGCCCGCCTCGGTCAGCACGAGGCAGTCGCAGTTCATCAGCGCGTAAGTGTTGAGAGTGTGGCTCTCCAGGGTCACGACCCGGTCGAGATTGCGCGACGACTTCACGATCGTCGTGCCGGCCTTGTCGAACACCCAGAGCACCTTCTTCTCGGACAGGCCGACCTTCCCGAGCAGGCTCGCCAGCGTCTTCGTCTTCGGCTGATCGAGGCTCGGCGCGTCCATCACGACGACGGCGCCGTCGCGGGCGCGCGCGGTCAGGGCGCCGCGAAGCGCGTTACGACGCGCCTTCACGTTCATGCCCAGGTTCCAATCGCGGCCCTTCGGACCGAACGCCACGCCGCCGCCCGGCCAGAGCGGGGAGGTGTTCGAGCCGGCGCGAGCGCGACCGCCGCCCTTCTGCTTCCAGGGCTTGCGTCCGCCGCCGCTCACGTTGGCGCGGTTCTTCGTCATGACCGTGCCCTGGCGCTGATTCTCCAGGTGGCGCTTCACGGCCTCCCAAATCAGGTGCTCGTTGACCTCGGCGTCGAACAGTTCGGCCGGGAGTTCCACCGTGCCGAGATCCTTGCCGTCCGTGCCGTACTTGCGTGCGGTAGCCATCGTTCGTTCCTTCGTCCTTACGTGGTGCGGCGAATCAGGACCGTGCCGTTCGGAGCGCCCGGCACCGAGCCGCGCACCCAGACGAGGTGCTGCTCGGCGTCCACGCCGACGACCTCGAGATTCTTGACCGTCACGCGCTTGCCGCCCATGCGGCCCGGCAGGCGCTTACCCTTGATGACGCGGCTCGGATAGGCCGAGGCGCCGATCGATCCGGGCTGCTTGTGCGTCACGCAGCCGTGCGTCTCGCGGCCGCCCGTGAAGTGATGCCGCTTCACGACGCCCGCGAAACCGCGGCCCTTCGAATTGCAGGTCACGTCGACCTTCGAGCCGACTTCCAGGAGCGTGACGTTCAGCTCCTGCCCCTCCTGATACGCGGAGGAGTCGTCGACGCGCACTTCCTTCAGCGTCCGCATGCCGGCGGCGCCGTGCTTCTTCAAGTGGCCGATCACCGGGGCGGTCTGGCACTTGTCCCGGCGAGAGCCGAAGCCCAACTGGACGGCGTTGTAACCGTCGCGAGCCGGCGTCTTCACCTGGACGACCTTGCAAGGGCCGGCCACCAGAAGCGTCACCGGAACCACGCGACCCGCCTCGTCGAACAGCTGGGTCATTCCGATTTTTCGCGCAAGCAACCCGATCATGTTGGCTCTTCCCGTTCGGAGTTAGAGCTTGATCTCGATGTCCACGCCGGCCGGAAGATCGAGCTTCATCAGCGCGTCGATCGTCTGGGGCGTCGACTTCACGATATCGATGAGCCGCTTGTGGACGCGGATCTCGAACTGCTCCCGCGACTTCTTGTCCACGTGCGGGGAACGAAGCACCGTATAGACCGAGCGCTGCGTCGGAAGCGGGATCGGTCCCGCGGTCCGAGCGCCGGTGCGCTTGGCGGTGCGAACGATTTCACCAGCCGACTGGTCGAGGATCGCGTGATCGTACGACCGGAGGCGGATGCGAATGCGCTGGCCCGGAGCGGTAGTGGCGGCCATTACTCGACGATCTCCGTCACGACGCCGGCGCCGACCGTGCGGCCGCCTTCGCGAATGGCGAACCGAAGTCCCATCTCCATCGCGATCGGCGTGATCAGCTCGATCTGCAAGTCCACGTTGTCCCCCGGCATCACCATCTCCCGGCCTTCCGGAAGCGTCGCCACTCCCGTCACGTCCGTCGTGCGGAAGTAGAACTGCGGCCGGTAGCCCTGGAAGAACGGCGTATGACGTCCGCCTTCTTCCTTGCTCAGGATGTACGCCGAGCCCTTGAACTTCTTGTGCGGCGTCACCGACTTCGGCGCGCACAACACCATCCCGCGCTCGAGATCGTCCTTGTCCACACCGCGAAGCAGGAGACCCACGTTGTCACCGGCCTGCGCGTCGTCCAGCAGCTTCCGGAACATTTCCACCCCGGTCACCACCGTCTCGCGCGTCTCCCGGATCCCAACGATCTCCGCCTTGTCGCCCACCTTGATCTTCCCGCGCTCCACACGTCCCGTACCCACCGTCCCGCGCCCGGAGATCGAGAAGACGTCTTCCACCGGCATCAGGAACGGCTTGTCCACCGCGCGCTCCGGAACCGGGATGTAGGAATCGACGGCTTCCATCAGCTTGAGGATCGGCTCGTTCGCCTTCGCGTCCTTGCCGCCGCCGTCCATCGCCACCTTCGCCGAGCCGCGGATGATCGGAATGTCGTCGCCCGGGAACTCGTACTTCTTCAGAAGCTCACGAATCTCCAACTCCACGAGATCCAGAAGCTCCGGATCGTCCACCATGTCGCACTTGTTCATGAACACCACGATGTGCGGAACGCCCACCTGGCGAGCGAGGAGCACGTGCTCCCGCGTCTGCGGCATCGGGCCATCGGCGGCCGACACCACCAGGATCGCGCCGTCCATCTGCGCCGCTCCGGTGATCATGTTCTTCACGTAGTCCGCGTGACCCGGGCAGTCCACGTGCGCGTAGTGACGGTTCGCCGTCTCGTACTCCACGTGCGCCGTCGCGATCGTGATCCCGCGCTCCCGCTCTTCCGGCGCGTTGTCGATCGAACCGTAATCCCGCACCTGGATCTTCGGGTTGTTCTGCGCCAACACCATCGTGATCGCCGCCGTCAGCGTCGTCTTCCCGTGATCCACGTGGCCAATCGTCCCCACGTTGAGATGCGGCTTCGTCCGCTCATATTTCTGCTTCGCCATCGAAACGCTCCCTCC
>DASTSZ010000162.1:0-2871 GCA_035760425.1 Candidatus Eiseniibacteriota bacterium
CCCGCGCCCACCGCCCTCGCGGCCCCGGCGCCGAAGTCGATCCCCGGCGAGGTCATCATCAAGTTTCGTCCCGGCGCCGCCGCGTCCGAACGCGCGCGCCTGCGGCGCGACGCGAACGCGCGGGTGGAGCACGACTTCAGTTTCATCAACGCCGAACATTGGAAGCTCAACGGCATGAGCGCCGAGAACGCCATCGCGCGCTTCCGGAACAACCCGAACGTGGTCTACGTCGAACCGAATTACGAGATTCGGCTCGACGTCGCCCCGAACGACACGCGGTTCAACGAACTCTACGCCATGCGAAACACCGGCCAGACCGGCGGGACCGCGGGCGCGGATATCAAGGCGACGCTCGCGTGGGATCAGTTCACGGGCGATCCGAACCTCAAGGTCGGCGTCATCGACACGGGCGTCGATTACAACCACCCCGATCTCGCCGCGAACGTCTGGACGAATCCCGGCGAAATCCCGGGAAACAACCTCGACGACGACTTGAATGGCTACATCGACGACGTGCACGGCTACGACTTCTCGAACAGCGACGGCGATCCCTTCGACGACAACGGACACGGGAGCCACTGCTCCGGAACGATCGCCGGCATCGGGAACAACAATCTCGGCGTCGTGGGCGTCTGCTGGCAGGCGAAGATCGTCGGGATCAAGTTCCTCTCCGGCGGCGGCAGCGGTTCGACGGCGGGAGCCATCGCCGGCGTCCAGTACGCCATCGTGGTCGGCGTCCGGCTGACGAGCAACTCGTGGGGCGGCGGCGGTTTCTCGCAGGCCCTGCTCGACGCCATCGACGCGGCCGGCGCGGCCGGTCAGCTCTTCGTCGCCGCGGCGGGAAATTCCTCGGCCAACAACGACACCTCGCCGCACTATCCCTCGTCCTACAATTCGCCCTACATCATTTCGGTGGCGGCCACGGATCACAGCGACAACCTGGCCTCCTTCTCGAACTACGGCGCCACCTCGGTCGACCTGGCGGCTCCCGGTGTTTCGATCCTCTCGACGCTTCCCGGGAACAGCTACGGACTCCTGTCCGGCACCTCGATGGCCACCCCGCACGTCTCGGGCGCCGTGGCGCTCGCCATGGGGCGGTTCCCGGCCGTGCCCAACCTCCAGATCAAGTCGCTCCTTCTGAACGCGGTGGACGTGAAGGCGTCGCTGAATGGGAAGGTGGCGACGAACGGACGACTGAACGCGTTCATGACGATCGCGGAGCCCGACGACACGCCCCCGGGCTCGATCGCGAATCTCACGACGTCGGACGCCGGGTCGAACTCCATGCGGCTCTCGTGGACCGCCACGGGGGACGACGGGAATACCGGCCGCGCCACGCGCTACGAGATCCGTTACTCGACGGCTCCCATCACGGACGCGAACTTCGGGAGCGCCCCACTCGCCTCGAGCGGCGATCCCCTATCGGCGGGCAACGCGGAGAGCACCGAGATCTCCGGCCTGGGGTTCTCCACGGGGTACTACTTCGCCATCAAAGCCTTCGATGAATTCAACAACGCGGGCGGGCTCTCGAACGTGGCGATCGGAACGACGCTCGGCGCGCCGGACATCACGGCGACCCCGGGCTCTTTCTCGGCCGAACTCCTGACGGGCGCCATCGAGAATCGCACCCTGACCCTTCGGAACGACGCCGAGGGAACGCTCGACTTCACGATCCCGACTCCCGAACTCACCTTCTCCCAACCGCCGCCGTTCCCCTACCAACCGCTCGCCAAGGGAGAGGAAGGCGATCCGGGCGCTCCGGTGACCGAAGCGAGGGGAGGACCCGACGGATTCGGTTACCGCTGGGTGGATAGCGATGAGCCGGGCGGCCCCGCCTTCTCGTGGATGGACATCACAGGGAGCGGAACACAGCTGGCCCTCACCGGGGACGACGCCACTTCCGCGGCGATTCCCATCGGATTCGACTTTCCCTTCTACGGTACGACGTTCAGTTCGCTCCGCGTCTGCACGAACGGATGGCTCTCGTTCACGTCCACCGCGACGGCGTACGACAATCAGGCGCTTCCGAACACCGGCGCGCCCACCGACCTGGTCGCGCCCTTCTGGGACGACATCGACTTCGGCACCACGCCGCGCGTGTACACGTACTCCGACGGGACGCGCTTCGTCGTCTCTTGGGTCGCGGCGCCCCGCTATCAGGAAACGACGCCGAACACGTTCCAGGCGATCCTCTTCCCGACCGGGGAGATCCGCTATCAGTACCTCTCGATGGGCCCGACGCGGAACAGCGCCACGACCGGCATCCAGAACGGGAGCCGCACCGTCGGACTCACCGTGGCGCACAACACGTCGTACGTTAAGAACAACCACGCGGTGCGAATCTTCCCGCTCTCGCAGTGGCTCACGGTCACGCCGAACTCCGGCCGCATTCTCGCCGGCGGGAGCCGCGACCTCGAAGTGCGGTTCAACGCGCTCGGGCTGAACGGCGGGAACTTCAGCGGCACCGTGCGGATTCTCAGCAACGATCCGGACGAGGCGACGACCGACCTTCCGGCGTCGCTCCACGTCATCGGCGCGCCCGATCTCGCCGTGTCGCCGCTCGCGATCGACTTCGGAACGGTCTTCGCCGGCGCGAGCCCCACGAAGACGGTGACGGTCTCGAACCCGGGTACGGACGACCTCGTCGTCGGTTCCGTGGCGAGTGGCGACGCGACGGTCACGCCGTCGCCGGCATCCTTCACCCTGCCGCCGCTCGGCGCTCAGGCGGTGACGCTCACGTGGCATCCGACCGCGCCGATGACGCTGGCGGCCACGCTGACGATCACGAGCAACGACCCCGACGCGCCAACCGCCACGGTCTCGCTCGCGGGGAGCGCCGTGCCGGCGCCGAGTTTCTCGGTGTCGCCGGAG
>DASTSZ010000163.1:0-6928 GCA_035760425.1 Candidatus Eiseniibacteriota bacterium
GCTCGCCGCGGGCGTCGAGGCCGAACGACGAGAGTTGATTCAACGCGCCTCCCGAGGCGCGGCGGAGCACGCCCGTCCAGTCGCGCGCGTCCGTGATCGTCTCGCCGGGGCCGATCTTCGCGCTACGAATGAGCCCCGAGCAGAAGTCGCCGTAGAAGTAGGTCCCCGCCAACTCGGGCATCGCGCTCCCGCGATAGACGTACCCGCCCGTCACCGAACACTCCGATCCGTGCGGATACTCGAGGACCGGGCGCGTGAGGCCGGTCGGATCGCAGGCCGAGCCCGGCGGATAGCAGTGGCTCCCCTCCATCTTCTTCCACCCGTAGTTCCGCCCGCCCGTCGCGGCCGGCTCGTAGTCGATCTCCTCCCACTCCCCTTGGCCGACGTCGCCGATCCACATCGCGCCGGTCTGCGAATCGAAGGAGAAGCGCCACGGGTTTCGAAGCCCGTAGGACCAGATCTCCCCGCGCGCGCCGGCCTGCGACGCGAAGGGATTCGTCGAGGGACTGGTGTAGGGCGCGCCATGGTCGACGTCGATGCGCAGGATCTTCCCGAGGAGCGTCGAGAGGGACTGCCCGTTCCCCTGCGGATCCCCGCCCGACCCGCCGTCCCCGAGCGCCATGTAGAGGTAGCCGTCGGGGCCGAAAGCGATCTGCCCGCCGTTGTGGTTCTCGAACGGTTGCTCGAACGAGAGGATCGGCGTGGCCGTCGGGACCGCGCTGTCGGGATCGGAGGATACGTGGTACTCGGCGAGCCGAGTGTCGCCGGCGACGTCGGTGTAGTGGATGAAGAAGCGGCCGTTCGTCGCGTACTGCGGATGGAACGCCATGCCGAGGAGGCCCTGCTCGCCGCCGGTGCTGACGAGCGAGATCACGTCGAGGAAGGGGCGGGTTTGCAGCGCGCCGTTCTTCGCGATTCGAATGCGTCCCGGCTGCTCGACGATGAAGACGCGCGACGTGTCGCCCGGAGGCGCCTGGAGATCGACGGGAGCCGCGAGCCCGACGAGGACCCGCTCCGCCTCGTAGTCGGAGGCGGCGGGCGGCGGCGGCGCGATGGTCGATCCGGAGCTCTTCCCGTCGCAGCCGATGTCGCAGCCGAGCGCGAGCACGGCGAAGGCGAGGGCGGCGAGCGGGAAGCGACGGCGCGCGCGGGCGCCGGTGTCGGAACGGGGAGTCATCGCATTCATGATGCGCGCAGGCGAGCCCGAAAACAACCGGCCAGCGCGACATTGCATCGCGCTGGCCGACGGATGGAGGACATCGGACGTTCCATGGGTCCGGGGCACTACAGTTGGGCCCCCGCGACCAAGCCCGATATCCTGGCCCCGACTTCCGGGGCAACACCGGCCGTCTGAGGCCGGCAACAGAAAACGATAGTCACAACTCCGAAAGAATCAAGGGGCGGTGGATCGATTCCACCGCCCCTTCGAAATTTCACCGGCGCCCCTTGGCGGGGCGAGGTCCGTTACCGGTCGTAACCGTCGTCGTAGTCGCGATCGTAGTCGCGGTCGTCGCCGTGCGCGTAGCCGTGGCCGTCGCCATGGCCGCCGTGGATCTCGCAACCGTCCACGTCGCACGCTTCGTTGTCCCAGTCGTCGTTCCAGTCGCTCACGTCGATCCGGTAGCCCCGCGGCCGATCGTCGCAGCGCAACACGTGCGAGCGGTAGGCGTTGTAGCCGCCGAAGCGGGCGTCGCAGAAGTTGCAGCCGTAGAGATAGCGGTCGTGATCGTGGAAGCGCGCGCTGATGCGCACGCCGCCGATGTACGCGCTCGCCCCGACGAAGTAGCGGACGGGCCGGATGACGCAGAGATGCTGGCGCTCGATGTAGTAGGGCCGGGCCCAGACGCGGCGGGCGCGGTAGCTGTGGCCCCGGTAACCGTCGCGAAGGACCACATAGCTCCGCTGGAACCGGGGGCGGCCCTGCTGGTAGCCGCGATAGGCGCCCCGATCCCCACGGTCGTAGCGGACCTGGCGTTCGACACGGCGCTCGCGCGCGGGGGTCCGATCTTGTTTGGGCTCCCACCACTTGCCTTGATCGGCCTGGGCGACGATCGGGGACCCCGCGAGCACCGCGGCGCCCAAAAGGCCCGCGAACCAGATGCGATGGATCTTCAGTTTGGCGTTCATGTTCGTCCCTCCTTTTGGGCGCCCGGGATGCTCCCGGGAAAAGTATCTGGCCCCACTCAAAGCATCCGCCATGCCAGGCCGTCGGATTCTTGGTATCTGTAGGTGGGACCATCGGTTGCGGTAGCCGAGCCCGCCCCGGCGTGCCCGGGAAATCGTGACCGTGACACCCCAGCGAGACCGCGGTTCGTCACACCCGCTCAACCATCGGCCCCCCTCTGCCGATAGATGGGGACGGCGCCGCGGGGGCGGCTCCGCCTGAACGATGACCAACAAGGAGGTTCCTACATGGCTGGCTATGGCGACTGGGATCAGCTCGAGTACCGCGCGCTCATGAGCCGCGGCAGCGACGCCGAGCGGAATGCGATGGTCTGCTGGGTGGCGTCGGGTCTGACCGCCGCCGTCCTGCTCTCGTGGGGCGTGGCCGCGAAGAGCGCGAGCCTCATGCTGCCGGTCGTGTTCGCGGTGGCGTTCGGCTTCTACGCGATGATTCACGGCCGGCAGCAGGTGCGCCTGATCGCCGGTTACGTGAAGGAGTACTTCGAGGGCGGCAAGGACGGCCCGCAGTGGTTCACGCGTTTGAGCCACCTCGAGGTCGTGCCGGGCTTCAATGTGGCGAGCGACTGGACGGCGGCGACGCTGGCCAATTGCGCCGTCGCCGCGGCCGTGGTGCTGGCGTGGGTCTTCGCGCCGGGCGTGCCGAAGGGCGAGTTGATGGCCGGACTCACGACGGGCTGCGGCGTGGCGTTCTCGTTCCACAGCATCACCGAGACCGCGCGCCTGCGTCAGACGAACCCGGCCGCCTTCTGGCGCCAGGTCGGACGCGTGCAGGCCGAGGAGCGGCAGGGCCCGCGCGCCGTCGCGCGGTAATTCGTCTCGAACAGGACGGCCTCGGGGCGCGATCGCTCCGGGGCCGTTTCATTACCAAGGGGGGTCGTATGCGCCGTCTACTACCGTCGCTCGTGGTCTCGCTCTCGCTCCTGGCCGCCGCGCCCGCGTTCGCGGGCCTCGTCGGCGTCCACCCCGGCTTCAAAGTCGGGCTCTCCGTCGCGAACTTCGACGAGAACATCTCCAGCACCGCCGATCTCGAATCGCGGTCGGAGGTGACGTTCGGCGGGTCGCTTCGCCTGGACGTCGGTTCCTTCTTCTCGATCCAACCCGAACTCCAGTACGTGCCGGGCGGCGGGAAGGGAAGCTTCGTCGTCGACAACGCCGGCACGCCGACGACCGTCGACGGCACCCTCAAGATGAACTATCTCGAATTCCCGCTCCTCGCGAAGTTCCGCATTCCGGGCAGCGGCTCGCTCGTGCCGAACTTCTACATCGCGCCGAGCGCCGCGGTGAACCTGGCGAGCAAGTTCGACGCGGATCTCACCGCGCTCGGCATCACGCCCGAGGAGGGCGGCGTCGACATCAAGGACGAAGTGAAGAGTCTCCTCTTCGGGGGCGCGGTCGGCGGCGGGTTCGACATGCGGGCGGGGAAGGGAATCGTGACGCTCGACGCGCGCTATTCGCGGAGTCTCTCCGATATCTTCGAGAGCGCGACGAGCGGCGGGGCGACGGGGGTCTTCGGGGCGTCGGATTCGAAGAACAGCTCGCTCAGCGTGACGCTGGGGTACGCCTTCTAACGAGTGACCCCGAGCAGCTTCTTCGCGTCGGGGATCGAGAACAGGCGGGGCGGCGGCGCGACAAGCCGCCGCCCCGCGACGTCTTCGCCCGCCAGATAGTCGGCCACCGTCTGCTGCACGTCCGGGACGGGAATCAGTTCGTGCCATCCGCTCGGAACGACGATGTGGATGCCGTTCGGAAATCCCCACCGCACTTCCTCCGCCTGGTACGGCGGCGAGTTCCCATCCAACGATCCGGTCAGGAAGAGCGCCGGCGCCGCGCTGTAGACGCGATCGCGGTACGCCGCGCCGAGATCGCCGGCGCCGATCTCCCGGCAGAGCGCCGGCCGCTGCAAGAGCCCGCGCGCGCCGCCGAAGAGACTCGCACTCGCTTCGCGCTCGATGCGGCGGACGCGGTCGCCGTCGGCGCCGGAGGCGCAGTCGAAGCCGACCAGTTCCACGTTCGTGATGCTCGTGAACGAGTTGTAGAGCTGTCCGACCTTGAAGGCGAAGAGGGCGTCGTCGCCCTGCGCCAGGGACTGTAGGAGCGCGGGCGCGACGCCGAATCCGAACGGGTCGATGAGATCGCCCTGCATCACCATCCGGAGCGCGAATCCGCCGGCCACCAAGTCGACGTTCGCGCCCAAGCGGCGGTCGAGCACGGTGATCGTGCGCGGATGCGCGTCGAGCGATTCCGCGGCCGCGCGGATCGCTCCCTCGAAGTCGGGGAAGCGCTTCCCGAACGTGGAGTCGCGCGCCACGAACCGCGCGAGGCGGCGCACATGGAAGTCGAACGCGCTCGGGAGCCGCCAGGCCTCGTCGGTCGATCGCGTGCCGATGAAGACGACGCGCTCGACGCGGTCGCCGTGCGCGCGCAGGTACTCCTGGGCGAGTTCCGTCCCCGAGGAGTAGGCGACGAGGCGGAGGCGCGGCGGGCCGAGCGCGAGCCGCAGCTCCTCGAGATCCCCGGCGCTCGCGCGTTGGTGATACGCCTCGGGCCGAACGCCCTGGGATCGTAGCGTCGTCGCGCAGACGCCGAAGGCGCGGTCGAGTTCGATGCGGGTCCGTTCCTCCGACACGAAGACATCGCTCGGGAGTGGCTCTTTTGGCGAGCAGACGAGCAGCGGATCGGAAAGGCCGCAGCCGCGTTGGTCGACCAGGATCACGTCGCCGGTTCCGCGCAGCTTCTGGAAGAAACGGTCGTAGGCCGGGATGCGCGCCATGAAGGTGGCGGGAACGCCGGGGCCGCCGGCCAGGAAGAGAATCGGCGAGCCCGCGCTCTTGCCCGTCGCGCGCAGCCGAACGAAGCCGAGATGGATGCGCGTGCCGGCGGGCTGGCCGCGATCCTCCGGGACGAGGAGCGTGCCCCGCTCGACGCTTCGGGCCACGCCTTCGAACGTGGTGATCGAGTCCGACGCCCATTCGATGGCGGCCGAGGCGGGCGGCGCCGCGAGGGCGAGCGCCGCCGCGACGGTGAGGACTGCGAGGGCGGCTCGAGCGGCCCGCGCGGCGCCGCGTCCGACGGCGCGCGTCACGGCGCGAGGATCGCCGACGCCCATGCGCCGGCCCCCCGGCGGTAGAGAATCCGCTCGTGGAGCCGGTTCTCGCGCCCCTGCCAGAACTCGATCGAGTCGGGCACGAGGCGGAAGCCCGACCAATAGGGAGGACGAGGCACGTTCGTGCGGGGGAGCTTCTTGTCCCACTCCGCGAATCGCGCCTCGAGTTCCTTCCGACCGCCCGCGACGACTTGGCTCTGCGGCGACGCGTAGGCGGCGACCTGGTGGCCGCGCGGGCGCGACGCCCAGTAGGCGTCGGCCTCCGCCGCGTCGACCGGCGCCGCGAGGCCCTCGATCCGCACCTGCCGCGCCACCGGGGCCCAGTAGAAGTTGAGACAGCTCGGCGCGCCCCCCGGCCTCGCCAGGAGTTCCCGCCCCTTCCGGCTCTCGAAATTCGTGTAGAAGGCGAATCCGCGTTCGTCGATCGCCCGGACGAGCACCGTCCGAATCGACGGTCTCCCATCGGGATCGACCGTGGCGAGAGCGGCGGCGGAGGGTTCGGGCAGGCCGATGTGATGGGCCGCCTCGAACCATTCGTGGAAGAGCGTCATGGGATCCGCCGGGGGAATCATCGCCTCCGACCCTACCACGGGAGGGCCCGCGCGGGGAAACGTCTGCGCTCGGCCCGAGACCCCTCCCCTGTGCTATCGTTCTAGGGTGAATCAGCTTCCCCTCTGGGGCGCCGAATCGCGCGCCCGCGCCAGCATCAAGTCGCTCTCCAAGTCTCGAGTCGCCGCCGGGCTTCAATGCCACAAGCGCCTCTACCTCGAGTGCTATCACTACAACTCGCGTGATCCGATCGATGCGGCGCGGCTCGCGCTCATGGAGTCGGGGACCGAGGTGGGCCGCGTGGCGCGCGGGCGGTATCCGGGCGGTCTCACGATGATCGAGGATCGCTTCAAGTCGGCGGAAGCGGCGGCGGGAACGAAGCTCGCGATGAAGGACCCGCGCGTTCCCGCCATCTACGAGGCCACCTTCATCCACGACGACATCAGCGTCCGCGTCGACATCCTGGCCCGAAACGAGCAGGGCGCGTGGGACCTCATCGAGGTGAAGTCGAGCGGCAGCGTGAAAGAGGAGCACCTCCCCGATCTGGCGGTGCAGTTCTTCGTCGCGGAGGGAGCGGGCGTGCCGATCACCCGCGCGGGGATCCTCCACGTGAACAAACAGTACGTCTGGCCCGGGGGCCCCTATGACCTCCAGGAGTTGTTTCGATTCCAGGATTTGACCGCGGAAGCTCGACGCGCGCGCCCCGAGCTGCTCGAAGAGATCGCCGCCATGCGCGAGCCGCTCTGGGCCATGGAGCCGCCCGACGTCCCGATCGGCTCCCAGTGCGAGTCGCCCTACCGCTGTCCTTTCTATCTCACTTGCCACACCGAGCCGAAATCCGAACATCCGATCGACGCGCTGCCGAGGCTGACCTCCAAACAGCGCCGCTCGCTCGAAGAGGCGGGGATCGAAGACATCCGAAACATCCCCGAGGACTTCACCGATCTCTCGGCGCTTCAGAAGCGGGTGCGAGCCTGCGTGCTGGCCCAGGCGCACTACGTGAGTCCGGAGCTTCGCGACGCGCTCGCGGTCGCGCGCTTTCCGATCCACTTCCTCGACTTCGAGACGTGCAATCCCGCGCTGCCGCTCGTG